>DAIRVB010000144.1:0-2306 GCA_036803065.1 Streptosporangiaceae bacterium | reverse complement strand
TAATTACCCCGCCCAGAAACATTAAAGGTTACGCAAAGGAATACTAAAGTCCCCACCAAGAACGGCGTTGAATCGGGCCACTCACGGCGAGACAGCCAGTTTAAGCTCCGGCTGGGGCGTAGCTGAAACTTGGGACTAACCGGGGTAGCCCGGGCAACCGGGAACACACACGCCGCCGCTGTGAACTACAGCGACGGGCCGGACGATGGGTTCTTCAGCCGCCCTGCGCCAAGCACCCGGAGGGCGGGACGATGATCCCGGGCTCAGGTCACCGGCTCTGAGCGGTATGGTGTGGCCGGCCGGGCGAGCCGGGCGGCCGTGGCTGGGAGGACCCGGATGGTATTCCAAGGGTGGCCAGAAGAGGCGCTGGACTTCTACGAGGGCCTGGAAGCGGACAATTCACGGACTTACTGGACCAGGCACAAGGCAATTTACGAGGAGAAAGTTCTCGGCCCGATGGCTGAGCTCCTGGCGGAGCTCGAGCCTGAGTTCGGCGGCGCGAAGATCTTCCGCCCCTACCGGGACGTCCGGTTCAGCAAGGACAAGTCGCCGTACAAGACCAATATTGGCGCGACGGTCGGCAGCGGGTATATCCAGCTCACCGCCCGGGGCCTGGCCGCGGGTGACGGGATGTACACCATGACCCCCGGCCAGTTGGAGCGCTACCGCCATGCGGTCGCCAGCGACGCCACCGGCGAGCAGTTGGAGCAGGTCATCCGCGCGGTGGAGGAACACGGGATCAGTGTCCATTCCCGCGATTCGCTGAAGACCGCGCCCCGGGGATACCCCCCGGATCATCCGAGGATCGGGCTGCTCCGGCATAAGGGGCTGATCGCCTGGAAGGAATGGCCCGTCGAGGCCTGGCTGGGGAGCCCGGCGGCGCGGACCCACGTCGCCGGCTTCCTGGTCGCCGCCCGGCCGCTCAGCACCTGGCTCGATACCCACGTTGGTTCTGACGGCGGCTAGGCTGCCTGGGGAGTGGCACTGAGGGGATGGGCATTGACGCTGGACCGCGCGGACGAGCAGATTCGTGTCCTGCTGCTGGAGAACATTCACCCTGGCGCGGCCGCCCGCCTGAGCAAGGACGGCTATCAGGTGGAAACGGTAGCCCGGGCGCTGGACGAGGACGAGCTGATCGGCGCGATCGGCGGTGTTCAGCTGCTTGGCATCCGGTCCGGCACGCAGGTCACGGAGCGTGTCCTCGACGCCGCGCCCGGCCTGCTGGCCGTCGGCGCGTTCTGCATCGGCGTCAACCAGATCGACCTGGGCGCGGCGTCCCGGCAAGGGATCGCGGTGTTCAACGCGCCGTTCTCGAACACGCGCAGCGTGGTCGAGCTGGCCCTGGCCGAGATCGTCTCGCTGACGCGGCGGCTGACCGACAAGAACGCCCAGATGCATGCGGGCGTGTGGGACAAGTCAGCGGCCGGCAGCCACGAGGTGCGCGGGCGGCGGCTGGGGATCGTTGGTTACGGCAACATCGGCGGGCAGCTGTCGGTCCTGGCGGAGAGCCTCGGCATGACCGTGTTCTTCTACGACACCGCCGACAAGCTGGCGCTGGGCAACGCCCGGCGCTGCGGAACGCTGGAGGAACTGCTGGAGATGTCCGACGTGGTCACCCTGCACGTGGATGGCCGGCCGGGCAACAGCGGCCTCTTTGGCGAGCAGGAGTTCGCGGCCATGCGCCCCGGGAGCCTGTTCCTCAATCTCTCCCGCGGCTTCGTCGTTGATCATGCGGCACTGCGGCGGCATATCGGATCCGGGCATCTGGCCGGGGCTGCGGTGGACGTGTTCCCGCACGAGCCACGCGGCCGCGGTGAGGAGTTCACCTCGGAGCTACGTGGCCTGCCGAACGTCATCCTCACGCCGCACGTTGGCGGATCGACCGAGGAGGCGCAGCAGGACATCGGCGAGTTCGTCGCCGGGAAACTGCATGACTACGTCACATCCGGCGCCAGCTCGCTGAGTGTCAACCTGCCAGCGGTCGCGCTGCCGCGCACGCCGGGCACGCACCGCCTAGTCCATCTGCACCGCAACGTCCCCGGCGTGCTCGCGACCATCGACCAGCTGCTGGCTGAGCACAGCACCAACATCGAAGGCCAGCTGCTCGGCACCCGTGACGACCTCGGCTACGTCCTCACTGATATCGCCGCCGAGTACACCGGCGACATCCTCGCCAGCCTCCGCGAGCTAGACATCACCATCCGGCTGCGGACCATACGTCCGGCCTGACCATACGTCCGGCCTGGCCAGCCGGGCAGCGGGGTCAGCTGGCCTGCGCCGCGGGCGGCGAGGTGGTAGCCCAGCGG
>DAIRVB010000143.1:0-8839 GCA_036803065.1 Streptosporangiaceae bacterium | reverse complement strand
CGGCTCGCCTCCTTCTATGACTGGTGCGCGCACAACGACGACATCCCCGAGCTGGTCACCCTGGCCCGGACAGTATCCCGGTGGCAGGACGAGATCGTCTGCGCGGTCCTGACCGGAGTGAGCAACGCAAGGTCAGAGAGCCTGAACCGGATAGCCAAGCTGGAGGCCAGGAACGCATACGGGTTCCGCAACCCCGCAAATCAGCGCCGGAGAGTCCGGACCGCCTGCAACCGCGGCACCCGGCGATCACAGAACACGACGACCCGACGATCACATCTGGTGACCGACCAGAAACACGATCCCGGCTAACTTCGAAGAGCCGGGAAACCGCGGACGGCTAAGCCGGCAGCGGCTGCTTCCCCCGCCGCCGCAGCTGGCCGGGGCCGCGCCCGCCGAGCGGGTGATCGAGATGGTGGAACATCTGGTCGGCCTGCAGGCCCAGGCACCCTTCCCGCCCTACTACGGCCTGTGGTCACGCCTCGCGGATTTCCAGCCCAACGATCTGGCCACGCTGATCACGGAGCGGAAAGTCGTCCGCATCGCCCTGATGCGCGGGACCATCCACCTGGTTTCCGCCCACGACTGCCTGACCCTGCGCCCGCTGGTCCAGCCCGTCCTGGATCGCGCGCTGAAGGCCGTGTTCGGTACGCGGCTCGCCGGTATCGACACCCGGTCGCTCGCGGCCGCCGGCCGTGCGCTCGTGGAGGAGGAGCCCAGGACCTTCAGTGAGCTCGGCGCCTTGCTGTCGAAGCAATGGCCCGGTCATGCCCCCGCCGCCCTGGCCCAGGGCGTACGGACCCTGGTGCCGCTGGTCCAGGTGCCACCCCGCGCCATCTGGGGCGCTGCCGGCCAGGCCCGGCACACGTCCGCCGAGTCCTGGCTGGGCGGCCGGCCGGCCGGCTCCACCTCGCTGGACAGCCTGGTCGAGCGCTACCTGGCCGCGTTCGGGCCCGCGAGCGTACGGGACATGCAGGCCTGGTCCGGGCTGACCAGGCTGCGGGACGTGGCCGACCGGCTCCGGCCCCGGCTGCGCACCTTCCATGACGAGCGGGGGACCGAACTGCTCGACCTGCCCGAGGCGCCGCGGCCCGATCCGGCCATCCCGGTCCCGGTGCGCCTGGTCGCCGAGTTCGACAACCTCACTCTCTCGCATGCCGACCGGACCCGGATCATCAGCGATCACGGCCGCAGCAGGCTCTTCACGCGGAACGGGGTCTTCCCAGGAATCGTGCTCGTCAACGGCTTCGCCGCCGGACTGTGGCGGATCGCCCGGCCGCGCGGCGCCGCGGTGCTGACCGTCGAGCCCTTCGCGCCGATCCGGGCGCGCGGCCGCGGCGCCATCACCCGCGAGGCACAGCGTCTGCTGGAATTCGCGGCACCGGACGCCCAGGCCCGGGACGTCCGCTTCGAGCCCATCACCTGACGGCGCTCTCAGCGGCCCGCGTATGGTGAGAGCGCTGGTGACGACGGACGCACGGAGGCGAGCAGATGGACGAGGCACGGGCACGGGCACGGCTCCTCGCTGAGCGGGCCGAGGTGCAGGATCTGCTCGCCCGGACCGAGGCGGCCGGGCAGGAGGACCGGGCCTCAGAAGACGAGACCGGGGACATTTCCGATCCCGCGCAGCTTCTGACGGCTCAGGGCATGGACGACGCTGTCGCGGAGAGCCTGCGTGACCGCCTGGCCGCCTTGGACCGCGCCGAGCAGCGGCTCGAGGGCGGGACCTACGGCCGGTCCGTCCGCAGCGGGCGGCCGATTCCCGCGGAGCGGCTGGAGGCCGACCCCGCGGCGGAACTTACCGTCGAAGAGGCCAGGGCCGAGGAGGCCCAGGCCCGGCCCTGAAACGTCGATTGACGCCAGGGCTGGCCACGGTCCACCGCCGCGCCCGCTGGCCCGCACTATCTCAGTCGGCTCCGTAACCGGCGCTGGCCAGCACCCGGCGCAGGTCGACAACCGTCTGGGCGTCGATGTCCTTGTCCGCGGGGCGGTCGAAATATTCGGTCGCCGACCCGAGGGTGACGGCAACGCTCCCGTCGTGGTGATCCTCAACCGAGCCAATTGCCTCCAGCAACGAGACAACGGCATGCCACTCGATGTTGTGGCTCACGGGATGCTGGAAGATCTGGCGCAGCGTGTTGCGGTGATGGTTGCTCAGGTGGGCCGGCTCTGACGTCGATGACATCCAGGTTCCTCTCCGCCCCCCACGATAGCCCGGTGCCCGGGGATCGTGATCCCGGGCCGGCCGCAGGTCAGCGGTTATTTCCCGGCGTTGCGCAGCCCACCGGCCACCTTCTCCGCGATCAGTTCCAGGGAATGGATCCGGTCCTCGATGTCGTACACCAGCGCGGTGAGCATCAGCTCGTCGGCACCGGTGCGCTCCAGCAGCCCGGCGAGCTGCCCGCGCACCGTCTCCGGGGAGCCGATCGCCTGACCGATGAAGCGCTCCTGGGCGAACTCCCGCTCGAAGTCAGAGTACGGATAGGCCGCTGCCTCCTCGGGGCTGGCCAGCGGCTGTGGCGCGCCGGCCCGCAGCCGCAGGAACGAGAGGGCAGCGGGGCCGGACAGCCACTGCGCCCGCTCGTCGGTATCCGCGCAGATCGCGCTCACGGCCACCATCGCGTACGGCCGCTCCAGCCATTGCGACGGCCGGAACGACTGCCGGTACAGCGCCAGCGCGGGCACGGTGTTGGCCGAGCTGAAATGGTGCGCGAAGGAGAACGGCAAGCCGAGCAGCCCGGCCAGCTGCGCGCTGAACCCGCTGGAACCGAGCAGCCAGATGGCGGGCATGTCACCCCGGCCGGGCGTCGCGGTGATCCGCGCCCGGGGGTCCTCCCCCGTGAACAGCCCGATCAGGTCATCGAGTTCCTGCGGGAACGCCTCGGCGGACAGGCCTTCCATCGTCCGGCGCAGGGCCAGCGCGGTGAGCTGGTCGGTGCCCGGCGCGCGGCCGATGCCCAGGTCGATCCGGCCCGGATGCAGTGCCTCCAGCGTGCCGAACTGCTCCGCCACCACCAGCGGCGCGTGGTTGGGCAGCATCACCCCGCCGGAACCGACCCGGATCGTGGAGGTCGCCGCGGCCAGGTGCGCGATCAGGACAGCCGGCGCCGAGCTGGCGATGGCCGGCATGTTGTGGTGCTCGGCCACCCAGAAGCGCCGGTACCCCAGTTCCTCGCTGCGCCGGGCCAGCTCGGTCGTGTGGCGCAGGGCCTGACCCGGCGTCGTACCAGCAGCTACCGGTGCAAGATCCAGAACGGACAACGGCACGTTGATCACATAGGACGCCAACCGGCGTCTATCCCAGTTTCTTCCAGAACCCGGCGGCGGACTCCGCGGCCGGGCGCGGGCCGCGCGGAAGTCGCCCGCGGCCAGCCTCTTACGAGCGGATCGCGGTGACGAGATGCGCGTACACGATGATGTTGTCGAGATAGTGGCCCGTCGCCGAGTCGAATGGGCCGCCGCAGGTCACGAGCCGCAGGGCCGGGTAGCTGAGCCCGCCGTAGACGCTGGCCGCCGGGAATGTGGCCTTGGCGGCCCGCTGGAGTCCATCTACGGAGAAGACGGCGGTGGAGCCGTCGGCACGGACCACCTTGACCTGGTTCCCGGGATGCAGCGTCTTGAGGTCATAGAAAACGGAAGTTCCGGAATACGAATCGACGTGCCCCAGGATCACCGAAGAGCCGTCCTGGCCAGGGGCTGGGCCGCCGGCGTACCAGCCGGCCAGGTTGTGGTCGCCCAGCGGGGGGACCTGGATGGTGCCGTCCCGGGCCAGCCCGAGCTTCATGACCGGCGCCGACACGCCGATCGCCGGGATCTCGATCCTTACCGGCGTGGCGGGGGACATCGGGGCCACGGCAGGTTCCCCGGCCGGCGTGGGCACCAGGGTGCCCACGCCGGCCGGAATGGAGGTCGCCCTCTCCTGCGTGGCCGAGCCGCCCGGGCCGCCGCCGGGGAACGCACGGGTGACCGCGAGGGCGCCGGCGGCGATGAGGACTACCCCCCCGAGCGCCATGATGACGCGCAGCCACCCGCCGCCGGGGCGCCCGGCCTGGCCGCCGGGCCGCGCGCCCGGCGTAGTCATCCGGAATCCCTGGCCATCGGGCGGCCTCATACCACCGACTGGTGCGCCTTCCGGCGAAGGAACGCCATAAGGACCATGGCGGTGCCGGCCGCGAGGCTCACTGCTCCGGCGATCGCGAGGGCTACGTCAGTACCCGGGCCGGATCCGCCGCCGGTGGCAGGCGCACCCGCCGGCGTGGCGCTCGGAACCGGGCTGGCGCTCGCCGTGGCGGGCGCGGGTGCCGTCGCGCCCACCGTCAGGCTGGCCCCCGTCGGGCTGGGCGTGCCGCTCAGCGTGCAGAAGAAGATCGCGAAGGTGGGCCCGCCCGTCGGGTCGATGACCTGGAACGCCGTCGGCAGCGAGATGTGATCCTTACCAGCGGCCGTGAGCACGAGCTTGCCTGCCGCGCTGAGCGAACTCGCTGTGCGGCTGTCCGTGCCGGCCACCGCGATGCTGCCGTGCTGGGCGCCGGTGACCGATACCGAGCCTTTGAGCTGGACCGAGGGCCCGCCTGCACCGGCGGCAGCGGCCGGCGACGGGACGTTCAGCCTCACAGAGTCGGTCGCGCCGACCTTGGCCGGCCCGGTCACCGTGATGCGCACCGGGATCTCATAGGGGGTCAGTGGCTGGCCGACGGGGACGCCGCACAGATAGTTCCCCACCACCGTGCCCGGCGGCGTGGTCACCGCGATGGGCAGGCTAAAGGGCGTGACGGGGCCAGCGGGCGTGCAGGAGATGGCCGTCAGCGCCTTGCCGCCCGCGAACGGGGTGAGCGTGAGCGACGCCGGCAGCGTGATGGACGCATAGCCGGTCTTGACGAAGGTCACCCGGCCCGACGAGGCCGTGATGGCAGGAATCTGGGTGGCGCCCGCGGCAACCGGCCCGCTCGAGGCGGTGAAGCCCAGGGTGGGGATGTTCGTGCCGGCCGTCGCCGAACCGGCATCCAGCTGGATCGAGTCGAGAGCCGGCAGCACCTTGCTCACCGCGGCCGGCAGGGCGGCCGCCTGCGTCGCGAATGTCACGGCGACGTTGCTGTCCAGGGCAGCGGAATCCGGCACGCTGAGCGACGTAGCGACGTCGATGGGCGCCGTCCCCCCGCCGTAGCCAGAGAAGTTGCAGGCATAGCTGAAATTCCCGGTCTTGAGCTGGGCATTCGCCGAGGTGGCCGTTCCGGAGGCGGTTGCCGCCATGGCCATCGTGGCGGTGCCGATCAGCCCCGTTCCGGCGATGGCCAGCACACTCGCCGCGAGTGGCACTAAATGCTTCAGCGATCCTGCGTGGATCACGCTATGTCCCTTCTTCGGTAATGGCTCCAGGCGCAGATGAGCATAGTCCTCTGCTATCGCTGTATATCGGGAAAAGTCACCATCAAAGCCATCTGGAACGGCTCAGGTAAGAAGAGGATGGCCGCCCGGTCAGCCTTGAATCAGCGTGACCGTCGCCTGCAGCACCCGGTCGAATCCGACGTCCCGGCGTGGCCCGGTCAGCGTGAACCGGACGACGGCCCGGGTGTCGGCGCTCGACGCGCCGATCCGCAGCTCGACCTCGCCCGGGTCGACCTGCCGGCGGCCGGATCGCCCGGTGTAGCAGGTGAGATCGGCGTGCAGGTCGATGACGGCAGTCCGGGTCTCCCCCGGTGCCAGCTCCACCCGGGTGGCGGCGATCAGCTGCTGCACCGGGCGGGCGACCTCGGCCACCGGATCGTGCAGGTACACCTGGACGACCTCGGCCGCGGCGATGGCGGCGTCGTCGTTGCGCAAGGTCACGGCGACCTGGCAGGTGCCGCCGGTCGGCCACAGTTCCGGGGAGCGCCGCGTGATACCTGCCCAGGTGGCCGGGGCGTAGGACAGCCCGTGGCCGAAGGGAAAGACCGGTGTCGGGTCGATGCCGCTGACCGTGCTGCGCTGGCCCAGCAAGGCGGCGAGGTGGGGGGCGGCCATGTTCGCCCCTTCGGCGGGGAAGCTCACCGGCAGCCGCCCGGAGGGGTTGACCCGGCCGCTCAGGACGTCCGCCACGGCGGCGGCACCGTCCTCACCAGGGAAGAACCCGCAGACCACGGCGGCCAGCCGGTCCACCTGCCGGGAGAGCTCGTACGGCCGGCCAACCAGCAGCACGAGAACCACCGGCGTGCCCGTGCCCAGCAGCGCCTCGAGCAGTTCCTCCTGCCGCCCGGGCAGCCGCAGGTCGGCCGCGTCGCAGCCCTCCCCGGACGTGCCCGCACCGAAAAGCCCGGAGCGGTCGCCGAGCACGGCGACACAGACTTCGGCGTCGCGCGCCACGCGCGCCGCGGCGGCGATGCCCGCGTCGTCGCCGGCCAGCACTGGGCAGCCCTGCGCGTAGGAGATCTCATATCCGGCCGTGTCCGCGCGCAGCGCGTCCAGCAGGGTCGGCACGTCGATCCCCATCGGGACGTCGGGGTGGTGCACGCCGACGTGCACGGGAAACGAGTAGCAGCCGAGCATCGCGGTAGCCTCGTCCGCCCGCGGCCCGACGACGGCGACCCGGCGCCCCGCGGTCAGCGGCAGGGTCCCGTCGTTGCGCAGCAGGACGATCGAGCGCTGCGCCAATGTCCGGGCGAGCGAGCGCGACTCCTCGTCGTCAATGCGCTCACCATCGGAAGCCTGCGGCTCCGGTGACCAGCCGGCGTCCAGGAGACCGAGCTCGCACTTCTGCCTGAGGACCCGTTCCAGGGCGCGATCGACGAGCGCGGGGTCGAGGATCCCTGACTCGATGGCGTCCAGCAACGGCTCGCCATAGCAGTCCACGGTCGGCAATTCCACGTCGATACCGGCCCGCAGCGCCAGGCCAGCGGCCTCGCCACGGCTGCCAGCCACGCCGTGCAGGGCCTGAAGGAACGACACCGCGAAGTAATCGGAGACGACCGTTCCGGTGAAGCCGTAGCTGCCGCGGAGCAACTCGGTCAGCAAGCCGGCGTCCGCCGCCACCGGGATCCCGTCGAGGTCGGTGTAGGAGTTCATCACCGACCGGGCGCCGGCCCGCAGGGCCATTTCGAATGGCGGCAGCAGCAGGTCGGCGAGCTCCCGTGGCCCGATCGAGACGGGCGCCATGTTCCGCCCGCCCCGCGAGGCGGAGTAGCCGACGAAATGCTTCAACGTCGACACCACGCCTGCCGACTCAAGCCCGCGCACGTACGCGCTGCCGATCATGCCGACCAGGCATGGGTCTTCGCCGATCGTCTCCTCAGCCCGGCCCCATCGCAGGTCACGCAGTACGTCCAGGACGGGGGCCAGGCCCTGGTGCACGCCGAGCCGGCGCATCGTGCGCCCGATCTGTGCCCCCATCCGCTGGACAAGCTCGGGGTCGAAGCTCGCCCCCCAGCACAGCGGCGACGGGTAAGCGGTGGCCTGCCAGGCGGCCAGTCCGGTCAGGCACTCCTCGTGGACCATCGCCGGGATGCCGAAGCGCCCGGCCGCCATGATCTGGCGCTGGCTGCGCGCCACGGCACGGGCGCCGTCCACCGGGTCGACGGGAACGGTCCCGAAGGCACGGGTCAGCTGCCCGATGCCATCACCGATCAGCTTGTCCAGGTCGGCGGGTGCGGTGGCGAACTCGTGCTGGTGCGGAACGACGTCACCGCCTGCGGCATCGATGCCCACCCAGACGCCGTAGAGCTGGGCGATCTTCTCCCGCATGGTCATCCGGGAACTCAGGTCACTGACCCGGCTGGCCGGAGCGGCGGCAGGGTCACGCCAGATCTCAGCGGAGACACTGCTCTCGGTAGTCACGTGTGGTCCGTCCGTGTTGGGGAGTGGAGTGGGTTCACCGATGCGTGCGGATCGGCGGATGCCGAGGTTGGTGGCGAGGGTGAGCCGGGGGGGTGGCGAGGGCTGATTCGGGGATGTTGTCGAAGCCGACGACGAAGAGGTCGGCGGGGACGGACAGGCCGAGTTCGGTGGCGGCCTGGATGGTGGCGATGGCGGACATGTCGTTGGCGGCGCCTTTGAGCAGCTCGGTGCTGAAAGGTTCACGGTCGGCGGCCAGTATCCCGATCACGTTGGGGCGGTGGTTGCGCAGGCTCTGCGCCACCAGGCTGGCCTCATAGCCGAGGTCGTCGATGACGGCCTGGACGCGCGCGTGGGTGCTCGCCGCGACGCCGTGCCGCCCGTTGATGACTTTCGAGACCGTCGCCATGGAGACGCCGGCCCGTGCGGCGACGTCGCGGATGGTGACGCGGGTGCTTGGTTCCACCAGGGCGAGGATAGCGCTATAAAACGTTATCGACAACGATTGACATACGGGATGTTACGCGCGAAACTCTGCGGCAAGCCGGGCTGGCCACGGCGGTCCGGCGCCCGGGCGAGGACGCCCGGGGGCGACATCCTCAGGAGATGACCATGCGCAGCATCCGCACGTGCGGCGTTCTCGTCGCGACGGCGACAGTGGCGTCCGAGATCGGGGTGGCGGCACAGCCGCGGTACCCACTGCTCAAGCAGATCGACGCTCGATAACCCTGCTCAGCCCGGCAATTCCGGAGGCAGCGCCCTCCCTTCCGAGCATGCCCGTGGTCCTCCCGCCCGTACATGCGCGCCATCCTCGGCGAGCTCACCGGCCGGCCGCGAGTCACAGTGCGCACGGCAGAAAGGAGCATGGCACGACCCGCAGGCGATGTCCCCCGGTGTCCAGCACTCCGCGAGACCATGAAAGGAAAGGCCCCGTGTTCATAGGCCCCGTGTTCAAAAGCACTGTGTTCACCCCCACCAGGCGCACTATCGGCGTGTCGCTGATGGCCTCGGTGACATTACTCGGCGTAAGTGCCTTAAC
>DAIRVB010000142.1:5522-8845 GCA_036803065.1 Streptosporangiaceae bacterium | reverse complement strand
TCGCCGTGATCCTGGCCGACTACCGGATGCCGCAGATGAACGGCATCGAGTTCCTTGAGCGTGCGATGGACGTCTACCCGGGGGCGCGGCGCGTGCTGCTCACCGCCTACGCGGACACCGGCGCCGCCATCGACGCCATCAACGTCGTCGACCTGGATCACTACCTGCTCAAGCCGTGGGACCCGCCGGAAGAGAAGCTGTACCCCGTGGTCGACGGGCTGCTCGACGCGTGGCTGGCATCGGATCACCGGCCAGTCCCCGAGACGAAGGTCGTCGGCCACCGGTGGTCGGCGCGCTCGTCCGAGGTCCGCGAGTTCCTGGCCCGCAACCAGGTGCCCTACCGCTGGTACGCCTCTGACGAGCCCGAAGGGCAGCGACTGCTGGCCGCCGCGGAAGCCGACGGCCTCGACCTGCCGGTCGTGATCACCCCGGACGCCGATGCGCTGATAGCACCCACCGACGCCGAACTGGCCAGCCACGTGGGGCTCGCCACCACACCCTCGAAGGACTTCTACGACCTCATCGTCATCGGCGGCGGGCCGGCCGGCCTCGGCGCCGCGGTGTACGGCGCCTCGGAGGGCCTGCGCACCGTGCTCGTCGAGCGCACCGCGACCGGCGGCCAGGCCGGCCAGAGCTCACGGATAGAGAACTACCTCGGCTTCCCGGACGGCGTGTCCGGGGCACAGCTGACCGACCGTGCCCGGCGGCAGGCCACCAAATTCGGGGCCGAGGTGCTCACCACGCGCGACGTAACCGCCCTGGAGATCAACGGCTCGGCGCGCAGCGTCCGGTTCGCGGACGGCAGCGCCATCGACGCGCACGCCGTCATCCTGGCCACTGGGGTCTCCTACCGGGAGCTGGCCGCGCCCGGGCTTGGCGACATGACCGGACGTGGGGTCTACTACGGATCAGCCTTGACCGAGGCGGCCAACTGCGACGGCCAGGACATCTACATCGTCGGCGGGGCCAACTCCGCCGGGCAGGCCGCGGTCTACCTCGCCCGGCACGCCAAGTCGGTGACGATCCTGGTTCGCGGGCCGTCGCTGGAAAGGTCGATGTCCTACTACCTCATCCAGCAGATAGCCGGCATCCCGGAGATCACGGTGCGCACCTGCACCGAGGTCATCGAGGCCCGCGGCGACGGCCACCTGGAGAGCCTGACCCTGCGCGACACCGCCACCGGCGCGACAGAGCCGGTCGACGCGCAGTGGATTTTCCTGTTCATCGGCGCAGCGCCACTGACCGACTGGCTGGATGGTGTCGTTGTGCGGGATGAGCGTGGTTTTGTGGTGGCCGGCCCGGACCTTTCTATCGAGGGGGACCGCCCGCGCGGCTGGGAATTGGACCGGGCGCCCTATCACCTGGAGACCAGCGTTCCCGGTGTGTTCGTGGCCGGTGACGCGCGGGCCGAGTCGGCCAAGCGCGTCGCCTCCGCCGTCGGCGAGGGCGCCATGGCCGTCATGCTTGTGCACCGATACCTGGAGAAGCTATGACCGCACCGGATCCTCCCGAGCCTTGCAGCGTGGATGAGCTCCGCACCCTCTTCCTGTTCGAGAAGCTGACGGAGGAGCAGCTGGACTGGCTGTGCCGCACCGGGCATGTTGAGCACTTCGAGCCAGGCCCGGTGTATGCCGAGGGTGACCCCGCCACCTGCTTCTACGTGCTCCTTGAGGGCACTTTGGTGATGTCGCGCCGGGTCGGGGCCGACGACGTCGAGGTGACCCGCTCGTCCAACCCCGGCGCGTATGGCGGGGCGTTCCGGGCGTACATCCCCGATCGCGCGCAGCAGGTGTACAGCAACTCGGTCCGGGCAACGGTGCCCACGCGCTTCTATGTGCTCGACGCGGACAAGTTCGCCGCGATGATGCGCGACTGGTTCCCGATGGCCGTGCATATGCTGGAGGGCCTCTTCTTCGGCATGCAGAACACCCAGCAGGCCGTCGGCCAGCGGGAACGGCTGCTCGCGCTGGGCTCGCTGTCGGCTGGCCTGACCCACGAGCTCAACAACCCCGCCGCCGCGGCGGTGCGCGCGACATCGGCGCTACGCGAGCGGGTCGCCGGGATGCGGCACAAGCTGGGCATGATCGCGGCCGGCCCCTTCGACCGGGCCTCGCTTGAGACGCTCGTCCGGCTGCAGGAGGATGCCACCGAGCGCGTGTCGAAGGCACCCACGCTGAGCCCGATGGAGGCGTCCGACCGTGAGGATGTGATCGGCGACTGGCTGGAGGACCACGGCATCTCCGGTGGCTGGGAACTCGCGCCCACCTTCGTCCAGGCCGGCCTGGACACCGACTGGCTCGAGCAGGTGGTGACCACCGTGGAGGGGCAGACGCTCGAAGGCGCGATGCGGTGGCTGAACTACACCGTCGAGACCGAACTGCTGATGAACGAGATCGAGGACTCGACCAACCGGATCTCGGTCCTGGTCGGAGCGGCCAAGCAGTACTCGCAGCTGGACCGGGCCCCGTACCGGGTCATCGACGTGCACGAGCTGATCGACAGCACGCTGCTGATGCTGGGCCGGAAGCTCGACGGGATCACCGTGGTCAAGGACTACGACCGCAGCCTGCCGCAGATCCCCGTCTACGCCGCCGAGCTGAACCAGGTCTGGACCAACCTGATCGACAACGCGGTACAGGCCATGAACGGAGAGGGCACGCTGACCGTGAGCACCGCGCCGGACCGTGACCAGCTTCTCGTCGAGATCGGTGACACCGGCCCGGGTGTGCCGCCGGAGATCCGCGACCGGATCTTCGAGCCGTTTTTCACCACGAAACCGGTGGGCGAGGGTACCGGGCTCGGGCTCGACATCTCCTGGCGCGTCGTCGTGAACAAGCACCACGGGGATCTGCGGGTGGAGTCCGTCCCGGGGGACACCCGCTTCCGGGTCCACCTGCCGCTGACCGCCCCGGCCGAGGAGGCCTGATGACTGAGGAAGCCGTACCAGGGATCGACCCGACCGTCCCGCCCAGCGGGACTGGCTGCGTGGAGTGCGACGCCGCCGGTGGATGGTGGCTGCACCTGCGCCGGTGCACCGAGTGCGGGCACATCGGCTGCTGCGACACATCGCCGTCGCAGCACGCGACCGCTCACTTTGGCGCGACGGGGCACCCGATCATGCGCAGCTTCGAGCCTGGTGAAGACTGGTTCTGGAGCTTTGAGACCAAGGACTACTACGACGGGCCACCCCTGGCCCCCCCTGAGCATCACCCGCTCGACCAGCCGGTCCCCGGCCCGGCCGGCCGGGTACCGCACGGCTGGCGCAACCAGCTGCACTGAGCTAGCTGCACTGAGCTAGCTGCACTGAGCTAGCTGCACTGAAA
>DAIRVB010000142.1:0-5422 GCA_036803065.1 Streptosporangiaceae bacterium | reverse complement strand
AGCTGCACTGAGCTAGCTGCACTGAGCTAGCTGCACTGAGCTAGCTGCACTGAAAGAAGGGGCGTGAGTCATGGGGATCGTGTCCCGGGGTTTCTCCGGGCGCAGGCGCAGCGGCGACGAGAAGCTCCCGCCGGGTCAGTACCTGGTCACCGACTTCCCGGTGCTCTCCGCAGGACCCACGCCCCGGGTGAACCTGGACTCGTGGGAGCTGCGGATCAGGACTGAGACCGGGCAGTCCAGGAGCTGGGACTGGGCCGCGTTCCGCGGGCTGCCGCAAGAGGACATCACCGTCGACCTGCACTGCGTGACCAAGTGGTCCAAGCTCGGCACCACCTGGCGGGGCGTGTCACTGGACACGCTGCTCGACGGGGTGGACACGGCGGCCGAGTTCGCCCTCGCGCGCTCCTACGGCGGCTACACGACCAACCTGCCGCTGGCGGACCTGCGCGACGGGCAGGCCTGGATCGCCTTCAGTTATGACAGCGACGACCTCGATCCCGAGCATGGCGGCCCGGCCCGGCTGCTCGTGCCGCACCTGTACCTGTGGAAGTCGGCGAAGTGGGTCCAGGGCATCGACCTGCTCAACGATGACGAGCCCGGGTTCTGGGAGAGCCTGGGCTATCACAACTACGGAGACCCATGGCGCGAGCAGCGGTACTGGGGCGACTGACCTGGCTGGTCGGGACCGTTGCGGCGGTCCGCGAGGAGACCCCCACCGCGAGCACGATCGTGCTCGACGTGCCTGGCTGGCCCGGACATCAGGCCGGCCAGCACGTCGACGTGCGGCTCACCGCGCCCGACGGGTACTCGGCGCAGCGTTCCTACTCGATCGCCTCGCCCCCGGGCGGCACGGGGCTTGAGCTAACGGTGCAGCGCCTGGCGGACGGGGAGGTCTCGCCATACCTGACGGAAGTCCTGGCGCCCGGCGACCCGCTCGAGTTGCGCGGCCCGATCGGTGGCTGGTTCGTCTGGAGGGCTGAGGACACCGGGCCGGTCCTGCTCGTGGCGGGCGGCAGCGGCGTGGTGCCATTGATGGCGATGATCCGCGCCCGCGCCCTGAGCGGGAGCCGCGCGCCGTTCCGCCTGGTCTACTCGGTGCGGGAGCCCGAGACGGCCCTTTACGCGAGCGAGCTGGCCGAGCGGGCACGCACCGATGCCGGCCTCGAGGTGACCTACGTCTACACCCGGTCCACTCCGGCAGGCTGGCGCATGCCCGCGGGCCGGATCAACGCCGACATCCTGACCGCCGGCCAGGCCGCGCGGCCGGGGCTCTCGGTGTTCGTCTGCGGGCCAACCGGATTCGTGGAGGCGGCAGCCGACCTTCTGGTGGATGCCGGCCACGAACCGGGGACAATCAAGACCGAGCGATTCGGACCCTCTGGAGGCCAGCAATGAACGAGCACCTGGACGGAAACGTGCTCGCCGGGGCGCTGCGCGAGATTTTCACGGTCGATATCACCACCGCCATAGGGCAGTGCGTCTCGTGCGGGACCACCGGCGCGATGGGGCAGGCCCGCGTCTATGCGGACGCCCCGGGCATGGTCGCTCGCTGCCCGGCCTGTGACGAGGTCGTGCTCCGGTTCGTCCGCGCTCCCGACCGCGCCTGGCTCGACCTGCGCGGCATCACCTGCCTCCAAGTGCAGCTGCAGCCGTAGCAGCGGCGCGGGGGTGCGCCAGAGAGCGAACGTTAGGGTGAGACCGTGAGCAACGTCCCTGAGCCCGCCGACCAGCGTCATCTGCGGGTCTCCGACGCCGACCGGGAGCAGGCGGCCGAGGTGCTGCGGCAGGCGGCCGGCGACGGCCGGCTGACCCTGGACGAACTCGACGAGCGGCTGGCCACGGCCTACGCGGCCAAGACCTACGCTGACCTTGAGTCCGTCACCACCGACCTGCCCGGGCCCGGCGTACCGGCTCCAGCAGCCCAGGTCAGCGGCAGTTTCCCGGTTGACCGCATCGGGGGCACTCCAGGGGCGCCCTTCGCGATCGCGATCATGGGCGGAGCGCGGCGGCGCGGGCGCTGGGTGATCCCCCGCCGCTACACCTGCTTCGCCCTGATGGGCGGTATCGAACTCGACCTGCGGGAGGCGCAGTTCAGCGAGCGCGACGTCACCATCCAGGCGTTCTCCCTGATGGGCGGGGTCAGCGTGATCGCGCCAGAGGACATCGAGATCGACGTGACCGGCCTCGGCATCATGGGCGGCTTCGATCATGAGGCCAGCGGGCCCGGGACCCCCGGCGCGCCACGGTTGAAGGTCATCGGCTTCTCCCTGATGGGCGGCGTCGACGTCAGGCGCAAGGCACTGAAGCCAGGGAAGAGGAAGCAGGGCTGGGCCGTCGAGCCGGACCGCAGGCGGCAGATCGACGAATGACCCGGCAGTGACGGGCCGGCCCAGCAGTGACGGCTGACTCCCTGCCCAGCCCGGAGCCAGCTGGAACCGGCGCGAGCGCTACGGCACCGCGGCAAGTCGCTCGGTGAGGAAGGCCAGCACCCGGTCCAGCGCGGCCCGCGTAGGGTGACCGGGCTCGTCCACGAGATCGGCGGTCAGCACGTAGTGCGAGCTGGCCAGGATTCCGTCTGGATTTCCGGGCGAGGAGTCGATCTCGATGGCTTCGAATGCGTCGCCCAGTTCCCGGCGGAGCGTCGCGAACCGCTCTGCTGGCGAGCCCTTGTCGGCGGTGAAGCGGAGCCCGAGCACGCACAGCCCGTCGCGGGTCCGCTCCTTGACCGAGGCCAGGTCGGCCCGGTCCAGCCCGAGCGCGGCCCGGTGCCGGGCGTTGACCGGCGCGGGCAGCCCCGGCTGGCTGAGCACGGGCGCCAGCACGGCCGGCTCCACCGCCATGGCCAATGCGAAACCGCCGGTGAAGCACATGCCGACCGCGCCGACCCCCGGCCCCCCGCATTCGGCGTGCACCATGGCGGCGAGCGCGCGCAACCACGTCGCGACTGGGCTGGTCCGGTCGGCCAGCAGGGCAAACTCGCGGGACACGCATACCCGCAGACCCGTGCGGAGCATCTCACGGCCAGCGAACGGCGCCCCGGGCCGCCCGAACAGCGACGGCAGGTACACCGTAAACCCGGCGTCCACCAGGCGCTGGCCGAACGCGGTCACGCCCGGATGCAGGCCCGGCATCTCGTGAATGACAATTACGGCGGGCCCGGTGCCCGCCCAGTACAGCTCGTGCTCGCGGCCCTCATGCGTGAACGTCGTCGCGGTAAAGCCCGGGACAGCATCCGTCATCGCCTGCTCCTCATATCAGCCCCCGGAGCTCGCTCCATGCTCGCACAAAGCGACTGAGCCCGGCAGGCACCATCTTCCCTGATCGCGGCGGATTGGAGCATCTGGCGTCGGCGGAGCGGCGCCGTCCATGAGGTCACCACGGAGAGTGTGGTGCACCGGCTGGAGGTCACCGAGTCCGGCGCGGCCAGCGACGTGCCCACCGGGCGGATCGCCGCCTGATGGCGGCACAGCCCACTGGGCTAGCCACGGAAGGGACGGGCCAGGCGGCCCGTCCCTTCCGGCCATTTTCCAGCCGCCGCCAGATCGCCGCACCCGGCCCTCCGGGCGCATTTACCTCCCCCGTGCCCGGCCAAAACGCGATACTGGCGGCCGGAACCGGAACGGGGACCCCGGCGGCCGCGTGGTGCGCTGGTCCTGTGGTGCGAGCACCCTGTGCTGGCCCCCACGCTGCGGAGACCCGTACTACGAACCTGTGGCGCGGGTACCTGTGCCGAGGTAACCCCATTGACCCAGGGAGCGAGATCATGACAAACGATTCCTTCGTGCCATTGCCCGGCAGCGAACGCGGCCCCGTTCCGGGGCTTGAGCCAGCCGGCCCAGTTGACGGCACGGCCCGTATCGAGGTGACGCTGGTAACCCGGCGCCGGGCCGCGCTGCCCGCGGAGCTTGTCCTCGGCCCGGACACGCTGAGTCCGCAGCAAATGGCCGACCAGCACGGAACCGATCCCGCCGACGTCGAGCTCATTCGCGAGGTGCTGTCCCAGCACGGGATCGAGGTGACGCAGACGTACACGGGCTCGCGGTGCGTGAAGGCATCCGGCACCCTGGCGGCCCTGGCCGAGACGTTCGGCGCCTCACTGAGCATGGTGCGCAGCGATCATCCGACCGCCCCGGGCGGCCGGGCCGAGCACCGGTACCGCGAGGGCAGCCTGCGGATACCGGCCCAGCTGGCCGGGATCGTGCTCGCGGTGCTCGGGCTGGACGACCGGCCACAGGCCCGCCCGCAGTTCCGGATCGCGCCTGCGGCCGGCGCCGCAGCCAGCCGGGCGGTGGCCGACGGCGGCGCCGTCGCGCCGGCCGCTGCCCCGACATCGTTCACCCCGCCTCAGATCGCCGGGCTTTACCAGTTCCCGGCGGGGACCGACGGGACCGGACAGCGGATCGCGATCCTGGAACTCGGCGGCGGGTTTGGCGGCAGTGACCTGGACGCCTACTTCTCCGGTCTCGGCATCACCACGCCCAGCGTGACGGCGGCCAGCGTCGACGGTGCGGTCAACCAGCCGGGGCAGGACCCGAGCGGGGCCGACGGCGAGGTGCTGCTCGACATCGAGGTGGCCGGGGCCGTCGCGCCGGGGGCAGCGCAAACCGTCTACTTCGCACCCAACACCGACCGGGGATTCTTGGACGCGGTGTCCGCCGCGGCGCACGCGACCCCCACACCTACTGTGATCAGCATCAGCTGGGGCGAGTCGGAGGACGCCTGGACGGCGCAAGCCCGGTCAGCGCTCGACGCGGCCATCGCGGATGCGGCGGCGATGGGTGTCACCGTGTGCGCCGCAGCAGGTGACAACGGCAGCACTGACAGCGTGTCGGACGGCGCGAACCACGCCGACTTCCCGGCGTCGAGCCCGCACGTGCTGGCCTGCGGCGGGACCAGCCTGCGGGGTAACCCGGCGACCGGCGCGATCACCTCGGAGACCGTGTGGAATGACGGGCCCGGCCGAGGCTCCACCGGTGGCGGCGTCAGCGACGTGTTCCCGGTGCCGTCGTGGCAGACAGCCGCAGGAGTGCCGGTCCGGGCCGGCACCGGCTCTACCTCCGGCCGGGGGGTTCCCGACGTGGCAGGCAACGCCGACCCCGCCACCGGTTACCAGGTCCTGGTCGATGGGCAGCGCATGGTGATAGGTGGCACGAGTGCCGTGGCTCCGCTGTGGGCGGCCCTGGTGGGCAGGCTGGCGCAGGCCAAGGGCGGATCGTTCGGCATGCTGCAACCCTTGCTGTACGCGGGTGTGACCGCTGGGACCGCTGCGCCCGGATTCCGCGACGTCACCAGCGGCAACAACGGAGCCTACGCGGCCGGGCCGGGCTGGGACGCCTGCACCGGACTGGGCGTCCCCGACGGAACCACCCTGCTGACCAGGCTGAGCGGAACCCCGGGCTGACCTGGCGGCGCGCCCGCCGCC
>DAIRVB010000141.1:0-8857 GCA_036803065.1 Streptosporangiaceae bacterium | reverse complement strand
TGAGACCGCGCTGACCCTTGCCGATCGGGCTGACCAGGTCGATGATCCGCGCGATCGGCGAGCCGCCGGGCGACTCGAGCCGCAGGCGTTCCTGCGGGTGCAGAGGGGTCAGCGCGCCGAAGTCAGGACGGTCCTTGGCCAAGGAGGCATCGAGGCCGTTCACGGTGTCGAGGTGGGCCAGCACGGCGTACTTATCACGTGTCCGGCCCGGGCGGGGCACCTGCGCGGTGCCCTCGATGTGGTCGCCCTTGCGTAGCCCGTACTGCCTGACCTGGGCGATGGACAGGGAGATGTCGTCTGGGTCCTGTTCGTAGCCGGAGGCGCGGATGAACGCTTTGCTATCTCCGACATCGAGGATGCCCGACACCTGGACCGCAGGGGTATCGGGGAGTTCGGCGGCGGGCGGTCGTGCTGCCCGCTGCCGGGTGATTGTTGCCATACGGGGATTCCTTTCCAAGGAACGGCGTAAATTTTGGGTACGCCAGGAGAAGCGCCGGGCGGCTCAGCGAAAATGAGCACGAGTGCGACAGCTGCCAAAAATTCCGCCGGGGTAGATCCGGCAATTCCGGGGAAACGCTCTACGTCCTCACCCGAGCCTGGCTCCACGTATTCGGAACCTTGTCCGGGGTGAGACGGAGCCCGGGGGCCCTTCTCAGGGACACGCTCCCGCTACCGCAGGAAGCTTCACTTGAAGCGACTATATACCCGAACGTCGGCGCACTGCCAAATCATTCCGGCCGGGCTCCAGGAACACGTGGCAGTAGGTGAGCTAGGCCCGGTGAAGCCGGCTCAGCGGGCAGGTTGCCGGAGGCCCAGGTGGTGAGCTCGCGCAGCGCGGGGAGCAGCGCCAGCCCGGCCGGGGTCAGCGTGTAGCCGACCGCGATGGGCGGCCCCTCGTCGACTGAGCGCTGGACCAGGCCGGCCCGGCACAGCTCGGCGAGTCGCTCGGACAGCATCGAGTCGCTGATTCCGCTGATGGCCCTTTTCAGCTCGGAGAAGCCAGCGGGGCCCGTGATCAGTGTCCCCAGCAGGACACCGTTCCAGCGCTTGCCCAGGAACCCGAACGCCCGGGCCAGCGCCGCATCGCAGACCTTGGGCTCGTGGCCTGCGTCACAGTCCCTCGCCATACCCCCATGGTAGCCCCGTGCTATGCTCGGCGATGTTACTAGTTTTTTCAGAGTAGCTTCTATCGAAAGAGTGGGACATGACCGTAACCGAGAGCATCGCCCTCCCGGCCCTGGAGCGCCTGGACGACGCCGGCCGTGCGCTCCTGTTCACCGACGCACGGACGGCGAACAGCTTCGCGCCCACCCCGGTCACCGACGCCGAGCTGAACGAGATCTGGGAACTGGCCAAGTGGCCCCCCACCGCCGCGAACGTCCAGCCACTGCGGGTCCTCTACGTCCGCCCGGGGCCGGGACGTGACCGGCTGGTGGAGCACATGGCCGACGGGAACAAGGCCAAGACGGCGTCCGCCCCGGCCGTCGCGGTACTCGCGCTGGACACGCGGTTCCACGAGCACATCCCGGCGGTGATGCCCTACAAGCCAGAACTGAAGGACGTCTTTGAGGCCAACGAGACCATGCGGACCGAGACCGGGCGGTTCAGCGCCGCACTGCAAGCCGGCTATTTCCTGCTGGCGGTCCGCGCGCACGGCCTGGCCGCCGGGCCGATGGGCGGCTTCGACGCGGCCGCCCTCGACGCCGACTTCTTCCCCGATGGTCGCTGGCGCTCGATCCTGGTCGTCAACATCGGCCACCCCGGCCAGGACCCGTGGTTCGGCAGGCTCCCCCGCCTCGACCATTCCGACGTAGTCCATTGGGCCTAACCGCGAGTTACAGCTGGCCAGGCTGTTAGCCGATCCGGCGCGCCGCCGCGTCCCAGACCCGGGCCTGGCCGGCGCCGGCAGGCTCGAAGCGCCGCAGTTGCTGGGTTGCGCGCAGCAGCGCGCGCATCCCGTCGAGGTCAGCTGGGCCGGCGCCGAGCGAGCGTGCCTGGACCAGGATGTTGCCGAGGGCCGCGGCCTCGGCGGGCCCTGCTACCACGGGTAGCCCGCAGGCATCTGCGGTGAGCTGGCAGAGCAGCGCGTTGCGCGACCCGCCGCCGACGATGTGCACGGTGTCCACCTGACGAGCGGACAGTTCCTGGACCTGGCGGATCGCCCGCCGGTAGGCCAGGGCGAGGCTGTCGATGATGCACCGGACGGTGTCCGGCGGCTCCCGTGGCGGGCTCTGACCGGTCCGGCGGCACGCCTCGGTGATGCGGGCTGGGATGTCACCGGGCGGCAGGAACACCGGATCATCGGGGTCGACCACGGCCCGCAGCGGCGGCAGCCGCGCTGCCTCATCGAGCAGGGTCTCCAGGTCGGCCGGCAGTCCGGCGTCCGACCATGCCCGGACCGATTCCTGCAGCAGCCAGAGCCCCATGACGTTGCGCAGGTAGCGGATGGTGCCGTCGATTCCTGTCTCGTTGGTGAAGTTGGCGACCCGGCTGGCCTCGGTCAGTACCGGCTGATCCAGCTCCACTCCCACCAGGGACCAGGTGCCGCAGGAGATGTACCCGAAGCCGGAGCCGGCCGCTGGCACGCTGACCACGGCGGAGGCAGTGTCGTGCGAGCCGACCCCGACCACGGGAAACGCCGCCCGCCGGCTGCCCGGACCGGTCCGGCTGCCCGAGCCGGTCCGGCCGCCCAGGCCGGTCCGGTCTGCGACCTCCGGCAGCAGGTCACCGATGATGGCGCCGGGCGGCCGCAGCGGCGGGAACAGGTCTGCCCGGATGCCCGCACGCTCCATGATCTGAGTCGCCCAGGTCCGCGTGCGCACGTCGTAGAGCTGGGTGGTGGACGCGTTGGTCACCTCCGCGCCCACTTCCCCGGTGAGCCAGTAGGCCAGCAGGTCGGGGATCAGCAGCAACGTCCGGGCCGCCTGCAGCTGCGGCGTCGCGGCCGCCGCGACGAGCTGGTAGATCGTGTTGATCGGAAGCTGCTGGATACCGGTCACCGCGTACAGTTCCTGCGCCGGGATCGCCGACAGCACGCCCGCCGCCACCCCGTCGGTCCGGGCGTCCCGGTAGTGCACCGGGTTGCCGAGCAGCGCGCCGCTCTCGTCGATCAGGCCGTAATCCACTCCCCAGGAGTCGATCCCGAGGCTGGCCAGGTCGAAATCCCTGGCCGCCGCGCGCACGCCGTCCAGAACGCCCCGATAGAGCCGCAGGATGTCCCAGTGCAGCGTGGTGAGCACTGGCACCGGAACGTTAGGGAATCTGTGCGCTTCGTGCAGCTCTAGCAGGCCGGGTCCGACCCTGCCGACCATGACCCGCCCGCCGGATGCGCCCAGATCGACTGCGGCGACCGCCGTGGGCTCCGCGTCCGGTGCTCCCATCAGCGGAGGAAGGCCGCCGCCACTCCGGCGTCGACCGGAATGTGCAGCCCGGTCGTGAGGGGCAGGTCGCCGGCGGTGAGCACGACGACGGCGGCCGCGACGTGCTCCGGCAGCACCTCGCGTTTGAGCAGCGTGCGCTGGGCGTAGAAGGCGCCGAGTTCCTCCTCGGGGACGCCGTAGACAGCGGCCCGCCGGGCACCCCAGCCACCGGCGAAGATGCCCGAACCGCGCACCACCCCGTCTGGGTTGATCCCGTTGACCCGGATGCCGTACTCGCCGAGTTCCGCGGCGAGCAGCCGTACCTGGTGGGCCTGGTCGGCTTTGGCGGCGCCGTAGGCGATGTTGCTCGGCCCGGCGACGACCGAGTTCTTACTGCAGATGTAGACGATGTCCCCGCCCATGCCCTGCGCCCGCATGATGCGGGCCGCCTCGCGCGAGACTAGGAACGAGCCGCGCGGCATGACCGAGTGCTGCACGTCCCAGTCGGCGATGGTGGTCTCGAGCAGCGGCCGGGAGATCGACAGCCCGGCGTTGTTGACCACGAGATCCACGCCGCCGAAGGCCAGTGCCGCGACCCGGAACGCCTCGATCACGCTGGCCTCGTCGGTCACGTCCGAGGTGACGCCCACCGCGACGTCCGCCGAGCCGATCTCGCTGGCGGCCTTCTGCGCCGCGCCACCGTCCCGGTCGGCGACGACCACGCACGCTCCCTCGGCGGCGAGACGCTGCGCGGTGGCCCGCCCGATCCCTGACCCGCCCCCGGTCACCAGGGCGACCCGGGTGGCCAGCGGCCGGGGCTTCGGGCGCCGTCTGAGCTTGGCCTCCTCCAAGGCCCAGTACTCGATCCGGAATTTCTCGCTCTCCGGGATGGGGGAGTAGCTGGAGACCGCTTCCGCGCCGCGCATCACATTGATCGCGTTGACGTAGAACTCCCCGGCGACCCGCGCGGTCTGCTTGTCGGCGCCGAAGCTGAACATCCCGATCCCCGGGACCAGGATGATCGCCGGGTCGGCGCCGCGCATCGGCGGCGTGGCCTCGTCGGCGTACCGCTCGTAGTACGCGCGGTACGCGTCGCGGTAAGCGGCATGCAGCTCACGGAGCCGCTGTGAAACCTCGGGCAGCGGGGTGCCCGGCGGCAGGTCGAGCAGCAGCGGGGCCACCTTGGTCCGCAGTAAGTTGTCGGGGCATGAGGGGCCGAGCGCGGCGAGCGCCGGGTGCTTGCGCCGGGCCAGGAAATCGAGCACCACCGGGCGGTCGGTGAAGTGCCCGACCTGCGGATGGTCGGTGCTGGCCAGTCCGCGCAGCACCGCCGCGAGCGCGGCCGCCCGCTCGCGGCGCTGCCCATCAGGCAACGGCTGAAATTCAAGAACAACGTCACCCAACGGCTCCGTGCGCCCATGTGCATCCAGATACCGCTGCGCCGTAGCGATGATCTCCAAAGAGCGCGCCTCGCAGTCATCACTGGTATCGCCCCAGGCGGTGATGCCGTGCCCGCCGAGAATGACCCCGATGGCGCGGGGGTTGGCCCGGCGGAATTCGGCGATGTCCAGGCCGAGCTGGAAACCGGGGCGCCGCCAGGGAACCCAGCCGACCCGCTCCCCGAAGCAGGCCGCGGTCAGGGCCGGGCCGTCCGCGGCGGTCGCGAAGGCGATCCCTGAGTCGGGATGCAGATGGTCGACATGCGCGGCGTCGACCAGCCCGTGCATGGCCGTGTCGATGGACGGCGCCGCCCCACCTTTGCCATGCAGGCAGTAGTCGAAGGCGGCGACCATCTCGTCCTCGCGCTCGACGCCCGGGTACCCGCCGGTGAGCGCGCGGAGCCGGTCGAGCCGCAGCACGGCGAGGCCATCCGCGGTGAGGGTGCCCAGGTCACCGCCGGATCCCTTCACCCACAGCAACTCGGCGGGCTCGCCGGTAACCGGGTCGGTGACCTCCCCCTTGGCCGAGGTGTTGCCGCCCGCGTAGTTGGTGTTGCGCGGATCCGAGCCGAGCCGGTTGCTGCGCTGGAGCAGCGCGGCCACCTCAGGCGGCTGCCGGGCCATGGCGTTTCTCCTTGTCCGGGTGGTTAGCTGCCCCAGCTGGCCGGGGTGCCGCCGATGCGGTCGGTGATGATCTTCTGTCCGTAGCCGGAGCGGTGGTAGGCGGCGATCGGGTCGGGGTCCAGGCCGATGTCCTCGCGGAGGCCGGCGAGGAGGGGGCGGACGTCGGTGTTGTAGGCGTCCATCAGGGCGGCGTGGGCTCCGAGCACGTCGCCGTGGCGCTGGGCGGTGGTGAGGGCCTCGGTGTCGACCAGGAGGGCCTTGGCCGTGGCTTCCTGGACGTTCATGACGGACCGGATCTGGGCGGGGATCTTGGGTTCGATGTTGTGGCACTGGTCGAGCATGAACGCGATGCCCGTCTCCGGGCCGAGGGCATGGGCGGCGGTGACTTCGCGCAGGATGCGGAACAGCTGGAAGGGGTCGGCGGCGCCGGCCATCAGGTCGTCGTCGGCGTAGAAGCGGCTGTTGAAGTCGAACCCGCCGAGCCGCCCTTCGCGCAGCAGGATCGCGACGATGAACTCGATGTTGACGCCGGGCGCGTGATGCCCGGTGTCGACCACGACCGCGGCCTGGGGACCCAGGGCGAGGCAGTGCAGCAGTGAGGTGCCCCAGTCGGGGACATCCGTGCTGTAGAACGAGGGCTCGAACAGCTTGTATTCGAGCAGCATCCGCTGGTGCGGGCCGAGCCGGGCGTAGACGGTGGCCAGGGCCTCGGCGAGCCGGTCCTGGCGGCCGCGGATGTCGTCCTGGCCGGGATAGTTGGTGCCATCGGCGAACCACAGCTTCAAGTCCCGGGACCCGGTGGCGTCCATGATGTCAACGCATTCCAGCAGGTGCGCCGTGGCCTTGGCGCGCACCGCCGGGTCGGGATTGGCGATGCTGCCCAGCTTGTAGTCGTCATCCTGGAACACATTCGCGTTCACGGTCCCGATCGCGATGCCGAGATCCGCCGCGTACGCGGCCAGCGCCCTGTAGTCCTCGACCCGGTCCCAGGGAATGTGCACCGCCACGCTCGGTGCGACCCCGGTGAACGCGTGCACCTGCGCGGCGTCGGAGATCTTCTCCTGGGGCGTGCGGGGCACCCCCGGCTGGGCGAACACCTTGAACCGCGTCCCGGTATTACCGAACGCCCACGACGGCGTCTCAATCCGCTGCGCCCGCAACGCGGACTTCACGGGGTCCTGCTTGACGGCCTCACTGTTGGCCATGACGGGACTCGCTTTCGATGTGGTGGTGACCTGGGCGAAGCGGCGGTGGCGCAGTCAGGGATCCACCTCGGCCAGATCGACGCCGAGCAGGTCGGCGGTCGCGTGCAACTCGGGAATCAGGTGGCCGGTGCCGAGGGCCCAGTGGTGCGAGACGCCGGTGGCGCTCCAGGCATCGGCCCATTCGCCCGGATCGCAGCCGAAGTCCACCCGCGAGGTGGTGTTCCCGATTGTGAGCAGCGGTCCCGGGACGACCTTGCCCTGCGCGGCGACGAAGCGGAAGCTGCCGCCGCGCTGCTGGGCGATGCCGAACGTCGTGACCGGGCCGTGGGTGACGTCGAACTCCACCGAGACACCCCAGCCACGCTTGCCGTGGTAGACGCCCAGGCCGCGCAGCAGCGGGCGCCGCTGGCTGATCGCCAGGTGCGCGGGACCGTCATGGCCCATCTCGACAACGCCGTCACGGAAGTTCAGCGCCTGCAGTTCGGTGAATGAGCCACCACCGCCGAGCCGGTCGATGATCAGCATCGCCAGAGAGGTGCGTAGCTCATACTCGCCCGCCGCGGGAATGCCGCGGGCGGTCAGCAACGAGGCGCCGAGGATCATGCCGGCACCGAGCCGCTCGTGCTGCTCGCCCTCCAGGCCACGGTGGTAATAGGCGAGACTGTCCAGGGCGAAGTCGCCGGCGAGCCGGTCCAGGCCGACCGACACCTTCGCCGCCCAGGCGAAGTCCTCGTCCTGCACGGATGGGTCGATCTCGAACACCTCACGGGTCAGTGCCACCCGCTCGGCGACCTCCGCGTCGGTCACCCCGCTGACCCGCACCCGCAGGTCGTCGAGTTCGAGGACCTCCATGTGCCCGCCGAAGTTGGCCGGCACGAGGGTGAGGTCGGTCGAGACGTCCAGCATGCCCGGGTACAGGTGGCCCATCAGCCCGTGCCGGCCGTGCCGCAGCGCGCCGCGCACGCCGGCGGCCTTGATCCAGCGGGCGATCTTGGCCCAGGCCCGCTCGTCCTCCACGTAGCCCGACACCGAGCGGAACGGGATCCCGCAGCGCAGGAAGGCGTTGGCCATCTCCGGCAGCGGGCAGGCGCCGCAGTAAGCCAGCCACTGCCCGGTGTCGAAGCGGGCGTGGTCCATCGCCTCGGTCGGCTGAAGGTTGATCAGCAGCACCGGGGCCCCGCTGCGCTGCGCGACCGGCACCAGCATCGAGGCGGTCATGTAGGTGGTGAGGAAGCCGACGATAAGGTCGCAGCCCGCGACCCGCAGTTGCTCCGCCGCCCGGGCGCCGTCAGCGGCGTCCGAGATGAAGCCCACGTCGACCACGTCGCAGTCCAGCGCGCTCATCCGCTCGCTCACCCGGGCTGCGGAGCGCTGCAGTTGCGGCAGCAGGTCAGGGAACTGCGGCCAGTACGCGCCCAGCCCGCCTGATACCAGGCCGACCTTCGCCCGCCGCGGGCTGACCCGCTGCAGGCCTGGTGGGACGCTGGCCGGCGTCCGGGCTGTCGTGGTCATCGCGTCTCTCCTCGTCCCGGCTCCTCATCGGCAAGCCGCCGCAACTGGTCGTCCAGGTTGAAGATCTCCTCAAGCAGCGCCATCCCCTCGTCGGGCGGCCGCCCCTGAAGGCCGACGAAGTACTTGCTCATCTCCGCCTGCCACCGCGCGTTGACTTCGGTAGCGGCCATCGCGGCCTGTGCCTGGGTCAGGTCCTCGGCCTCCAGGTAGCCCACGAGCAGGCCGTCAGGACGGGCGAAGATCGAGTAGCGGTGCCATCCGCTCTCGTCCAGGGCCCGCAGCATGCCGGGCCAGACGGCCGCGTGGCGCTCGGAGTACTCGTCCAGCAGCTCCGGGCGCACCTGCAGCAGGAAGCAGTACCGATTCATGACTCCCTCGCTCACCGGCCGGCGCCAGTTCTTCACCTGTGGTCAGGTGCCCGGCCGGCACCGGCATCGCGCCGGCCGGGCACCTGGTCGGTGATCAGAAGTTGAACTGATCGATGTTGGATACGTCGAACACTGTCGGCGGCCCGAGCACGACTGACGGCCCGGTCGTGCCGGAGGGCGCGAGAATGGTGTAGCCGCCGAGCTTGCCGCCCTTGAACGTGGACCCGGTCTTCAGGCTCACGGTGCCCGAGCCGAGTCCCGCTGCCGCGTAGCCAGCGAGGTAGCCCAGGTTGTTCGGGTTCCACAGCTCGAACTCCTTGACCGTGCCGTCGTGCACGTAGGACTTCATC
>DAIRVB010000140.1:0-8947 GCA_036803065.1 Streptosporangiaceae bacterium | reverse complement strand
GGGTCGGCGACGTGTTCGTGCTCGGCGCGAGCTCGTGGCGGATCGAGGACATCACCGCCGACCAGGTACTCGTCTCCCCCGCCCCCGGGCAGCCGGGAAAACTCCCGTTCTGGCACGGCGACGCCCCGGGCCGGCCCGCCGAGCTCGGCCGTGCGCTGGGCGCGTACTGCCGTGAACTGGCAGCGGCCGGGCCGCAGGAGGCCACCGCCCGGCTCAGCGCGGACGGCCTGGACGAGCTGGCCGCCGCGAACCTGATCCGGTATCTGACCGCGCAGCGCGAGGCGACCGGCTACGTGCCCGACGACCGCACCCTGGTGATGGAGCGGTTCCGCGATGAACTGGGCGACTGGCGGCTGGTCCTGCACAGCCCGTTCGGCGCGCAGGTGCACGCGCCGTGGGCGCTGGCCATCGCGGCCCGGCTGCGCGACCGCTACCCGGGCATGGACGTCCAGGCCATGCACACCGACGACGGCATCGTGGTGCGCGTCCCCGACGCCGACGACCCGCCGCCCGCTGGCATCGCTGAATTGCAGCCGGACGAGGTCGAGCAGATGGTGACCGCCGAGCTCGGCTCGTCCGCCATGTTCGCCTCCAGGTTCCGCGAGTGTGCGGCCCGGGCGCTGCTGCTGCCGAGGCGGCAGCCCGGCCGGCGCACCCCGCTGTGGCAGCAGCGGCAGCGCTCGGCCCAGTTGCTTTCGGTGGCCGGCAAGTACGGCACCTTCCCGATCGTGCTGGAGACCGTCCGCGAATGCCTGCAGGACGTGTTTGATGTGCCCGGGCTGGTCACCCTCATGCGTGAGCTGGCCAGCCGCGCGATCAGGCTGGTCGAGGTCGAGACGCCGGCGCCATCGCCGTTCGCCCGGTCGCTGCTTTTCCGTTACGTCGGGGCCTTCATGTATGAAGGAGATGCGCCGCTGGCCGAGCGGCGCGCCCAGGCGCTCGCGCTGGACTCCTCGCTCCTCGCGGAACTGCTCGGCCAGGCCGACCTGCGGGAGTTGCTTGACCCGGCGGTGGTGCAGGACACCGAACGTGAACTGCAGCGGCTCGCTGGCGTCCGGGCGTGCCGCGACGCCGAGGATGCCGCCGATCTGCTCCGGACGATCGGGCCACTCTCGGATTCCGAGGTCGCACAGCGCTGCGTGGACCGGCAGGCAGCGCCCGGCTGGCTCGACGGCCTCGTCAGGCAGCGCCGGGCGCTCGAGGTCAGGGTGGCCGGCGAAACCCGGTGGGCGGCGATCGAGGACGCCGGACGGCTGCGTGATGCGCTCGGCGTGCCGCTGCCGCCCGGCGTGCCCGCCGCGTTTGCCGAGCCGGTAGCCGACCCGCTCGGCGACCTGGTGGCGCGGTTCGCGCGCAGTCACGGCCCGTTCACCGCGGCGGCGGCCGGCGCACGGTACGGCCTCGGCGTTGCCGTGGTGGCGAGCACGCTGCGCCGGCTCGCCGCCGAAGGCCGGGTGGCAGAGGGGGAATTCCTGCCCGGCGGGCGCGGCACCGAGTGGTGTGACGCCGGCGTGCTGCGGCTGCTGCGCCGCCGCTGCCTGGCCAAGCTCCGCAAGGAGGCGGAGCCCGCCCCGGCTGAAGCCCTGGTCCGGTTCCTGCCCTCCTGGCAGAACATGAGCCAGCCCGCGGCTGGCGTCCGCCGCGGAAATGCCGCCGGGCCGGGCAGCGCCATGCGCGCGGGCCCGGACGCGGTGTACGACGCCGTAAGCCAGCTGGCGGGCGCTGCCGTGCCAGCTTCCGCACTTGAGACCCTGGTACTGCCGAGCCGGGTGGCCGGTTACCACCCATCGGCCCTCGACGAGCTGACCGCGGCCGGGGAGGTGGTCTGGTCAGGGGCGGGCGGCCTGCCCGGTGGCGATGGCTGGGTCGTGCTGGCGCCGGCGTCCGCTGCCCCGCTGCTGCTCCCGCCGCCCGGGGACATCTCGATGACGCCGCTGCACGAGGCGGTACTCGCCGCGCTGGACGGGGGCGGCGGGATGTTCTTCCGCATGCTGTGCGACCGGGCCGTGACCATGCTGCCGGAGCAGGAGCGGGGCACCGCTGGTGACGGTGCGGTCGCCGCGGCCCTCTGGGACCTGGTGTGGTCAGGTCGGATCAGCAACGACACGCTGGCCCCACTGCGCACCGTGCTCAGCTCGGGAAGGCCGTGGGTGCCAAGCCAGGCCGCCGGCGGGATCCGGGCAGCCGGCGGCTCGGCGGTGACCAATGGCTCCGGGGTGACCGGCGGGCTGCGGGTGGCCGGCAGGCCTGGGCGGCAGGGCGCGCGGCGGCATGGCTACGGACGTCCGGCCATGCCCAGCAGGACTGGGCCGCCGACGGTCAGCGGCCGCTGGTCGCTGGTGCTGCCCGGCGAGACCGACCCGACCAGGCGGCTGCATGCCGTCGCCCGCATGCTGCTCGACCGGCACGGCATCCTGACCAGGGGGGCGGTAGCCACCGAGCGGGTGCCCGGGGGCTTCGCCGCGCTCTACCCCGTGCTGCGGGCCATGGAGGAGGCCGGCCAGTGCCGGCGCGGCTACTTCGTGGAAGGTCTCGGCGCCGCGCAGTTCGCGCTGCCCGGTGCGGTCGACCGGATGCGCGCCATGGCGGCGGACGCCGACGTCCTGGCTCTTCCCGGGGCGCCCGGCCCGGGGGTGCCGGACCCGTGGGTGATCGGTCCAGGGACTCCGGTTCCGGGGGCGCCTCCCGAGGCGGACGCGCCGCGGAGCGTTCTCGTGCTGGCCGCCGCGGACCCAGCCAACCCGTACGGGTCCGCCCTCTCCTGGCCGGACCGGCCGGACGAGACCCCTGGCGGCCACCGCCCCGGCCGCAAGGCGGGCGCGCTCGTCGTGCTCGCCGATGGGCACCTGGTCCTCTATGTCGAACGCGGCGGCCGGACCCTGCTGTCCTGGACCGCCGACCCCGCGGTGCTCGGGCCGTCCGCGGCCGCCCTGGCCGGTGCCGTCCGTGGCGGCGCGCTCGGGCGGCTCACCGTGGAGCGCGCCGACGGCGCCGCCGTGCACGACTCGCCGCTGGCCCAGGCATTGGAGTCGGCCGGGTTCCGCCCCACCCCGCGCGGCCTGCGCCTGCGCGGCTAGATCCTAATCAGGGAGGCGGGATCGCTCCCGAGGAGCGCTCGATGAGGCGGGTCGGGACTACATGCTCCTTGGCCGGGGACGTGTCCCCGTCGATCCGGCGGAACAGGATCTCAGCGGCCAGCGTCCCGATGGCCGCCGGGTCCTGAGCCACGACCGTCACCGCCGGCTCCAGGAGATCAGCGAGCGGGAAATCATCGAAACCGACCAGCGCGGTGCGGTGCTGCAGGGCCGTGTCGCGAAGCGCACGGATCGTGCCGATGGTGACCAGGTTCTGCTCGCTGAACAGCGCCGACGGCGGGTTGGGCCCGGTAAGCAGCTCGCTCGCCGCGGCCTCGGCAGCACCGATCGTGTGCAGGTCCTGCCGCACCAGATGGTGGTCGGGGGCGAGACGCGCCTCGCGCAGCGCGTCCTGGAATCCGGCGAAGCGCTCCTGGGCGGTCGCGATCGAGGTGAGATCACCCAGGTAGGCGATCCGGCGGTGGCCGTGCGCTATCAGGTGCCGGACACCGTTGGCCGCCCCGGCGCGGTTGTCGGAGACGACACTGTCGGCGGCCAGGAACCGGGGCGGCCGGTCAACGAACACCAGCGCCGTGCCCATCTGCTGCTCGTTGAGCAGGTAACTGTGATCCTGCCCGGCTGGGACGATGATGAGGCCGTCCACCCGCCGCAGGAACAGGGCGGCGGCCAGTTCCCGCTCCCGTTCGGCGTCCTCGTCGAGGCTTCCGGCCAGGACGCCCACGCCTCGCGTCCGGGCCACATCCTCCGCCGACCGGTAGATGCTCGCCGAGTACGGGTTCGCGGCATCCTCGAGCATCAGGCCGATCATCAACGATTTACGGTCGCCACGCCGCAGGCTGCTGGCGGTGAGGTTGGGCTGGTAGTTCAACTGCGCGGCGGCCCGCTGCACCTGGGATGCCAGCACCGGATCCACCGTTGTCGCCCCATTGATAACGCGGGACACGGTTTTCAGGCTGACACCCGCCAGCGCCGCCACATCGCGCATAGTAGGCCGAATGAGCTGGGACAACGACATCTCCTGATCAGCGCAGAGCAGTTGCCCGGTGACAGCTCGTGCATCGCCTACGAGATTACATGGTCAATATTGACTCATGACAGGCTAGCTGCTACCGGCTCAGTTCGGGGTTGGCGACGCGAGCCCGCGCCGCGCGCTGGACGGCATCTTCGAGGCTGCGCGCATCGGCTGATTCGGCCCCCGCCCGCTCGCACGTAAAAGCCGCGCTAACGCATGCCCTTTCGAGAAGGCGGCGTATTACGTCGTTACCCATCCGGTGCAGGCCAGTCGCTGGGGCCGCCTCGGGCGGCAGGTGGCCAACCAGCCCGTCCAGCAGGGCGGAGGCGAAGGCATCCCCAGCGCCGACGGTATCCACCACATGGGCGGGAACTGCCGGGACTGTTATCTCGGCACCTCCTTCCGCGAGCGCGTAAACGCCTTCGGCGCCGCGCGTCACGATGACGATCCCGGACGTCATACCTTGCCACTCGGCGGCGATCTCCCGGTATCCCCGGCCCGGGTAGAGCAATGCAATGTCGTCCTCGCTGGCCTTAATGACGTGGGCGAGCGCGAGTTGCCGTTCAACCCGGCTACGCTCGGCGGCGGCCGTGAACTCGAATCCGCTGCGCACATTGGGGTCGAAGAAGATCAGCACTTTGTCCTGACGCCGGGCTCGCCGCATTAGCCCTTCCAGCACCGAGGCACCGGGCGGGAATCGCAGCGCGAGACCGCCCACGTACAGGGCGCGGGCATCGGCGGGCAATACGTCGGGAACCTCGGACTCCGCCCACTGCCAGTCGGCGGTCCCGTTGGCATAGAAGCTGTATTCAGCCTTACCGTGGCCGTCGAGGGCAGCGACCCCCAGCGTCGTTGCCTCCGAAGCCGGGACGACCATAGACAGGTCGACGCCAGCGTCTTTCAGATGCTGCCGGAGCATGGGGCCGAACGTGTCGGTGCCGATGCGCCCGAGGAAACAGGTTCGCCGGCCCAGGCGGGCCAGGCCGACCGCGACGTTGCACGAGGCACCGCCCGGCCGAGCGTCGAAATGGTGCTGCCCGCCAGGTATCGGTAGCAGATCGATGAGTGCCTCGCCGGCGACCACGATCACGGCCCACTCTCCTCGCTGCCGTATCGGGTGGGTGCTGCGATCTGCCCGCCGCCCCATTCGGCCCATGCTGCGATCTGCCCGGCATCCCATTCGGCCCATGCTGCTGCGGTCTCCCCGGCGCCCCATTCGGCCCGTGCTGCTGCGATCTCCCCGGCGCTCCATTCGACGAGCGCTGCCATCTCAGCCACGCCCGGATCGTACGTGAAGCAGCCATTCGCCGTGGATCCCTGCCCCGGCCGCGGGCCGCAGCGCGCGGCCACGCCTCATCTGCTGGCCTGCGCAGGCCCGTCCGGTGATCATCGGCTGGCTCACCCTTCGCCGTGGGGTTTGAACCTTACCCATCACGACATCGTTGTCCAACCCGGGCCCGCCAGAGCCACCGGCGGAAGCGCAGCGGAGACGTGTGCACGCCGCTGGCCCGGTCACGCCGCCCCGGGCCGGGACAGTGCGGTCCCGGCCGGGCCACCTCCGCTCTGTGGTCACACTGGGTCTCTCAACTCAGGCCGTTACGGCGTTAGCGCAGGAAGCGTGCCCAGAGGGTGACGTTTTCATAACAGTTCAACATCGTTTCCCGGCCATGCCCTGGAGTGGAACGGGAGATGGAAGGCCGGCCACCCGGCTGAGACCAGATCGTGTCCCGAGCCTCTTGACACCGTTGGCAGATCGGCACAAAGTGTGCGGACAACGATGTCCGTCGCGGCCCTTCCGGGGATGCCGTCGGGGGATGCCGCAGTCGATCGACGGAGAACTGGGTGAAGGACGACTCGTGGGCAGGGCGCGCGGCGGAAGACCCCGCCTCCGGTGAGACGCGCAAGCATCACTCACCGGCTGCGCTGCCGCATAGACGCATCTCAGCTTCGCCTCGACGGTCCGGTAGGGGTTTTTCAAGGAGGAACAGTGCTGATCCGCCGAAGTAGACGCAGCGGGATGATCGCGCTGCTTGCCATCGTGTCCGCAAGTTCGCTCGCGTTGTCCGCCTGCTCTTCGTCAGGGTCCAAGGCTTCGTCCGGGTCCGGCCCGGTCACGATCACGGTGGCGGTGACGGCGAATCCCTTGATGACGACGATCGAGCAGCTCACACCGGCCGGGTTCGAAGCCAGCCATCCCAACATCAAAGTGAAGTTCGTTACCTACGACGAGAACACCGAGCGCGCCAACGTGGAGAAAGACGTCGCCGCAGGCGGCGGCCAGTACGACGTCGTCATGATCGGCCCGAACGACATCGCCTCCTGGGCGAAGAACGGCTGGATCAGCGATCTGTCCTCGTACGCCAGCAGCGACCCGAGCTACAACGTCGGCGACATCCTCAAGCCGATCCATGACGCTCTGTCGTCGAACGGCAAGCTCTACGCCGTCCCGTTCTACGGCGAGTCGTCGTTCATGATGTACAACAAGCAGATGTTCGCTGCCGCCCACGTGACAATGCCCGCGAACCCGACGTGGGACCAGATCGCAACGCTGGCCGCGAAGCTCAACAACCCGTCCCAGGGCGTGGCCGGGATCTGCCTGCGTGGCCTCACCGGGTGGGGCGACAACCTCGCCGCCCTGGACACTGTCGTCAACACCTTCGGCGGCCAGTGGTTCAACACGAAGTGGAACGCCGAACTCACGGCGCCCGCGTTCGAGCAGGCCACCAACTTCTACGTCAACCTGGTCAAGAAGGATGGCGAGAAGGGCGCGGGCAACGACAGCTTCAACCAGTGCCTGAACATCATGGAGCAGAAGAAGGCAGCGATGTGGTACGACGCCACGGTCGCGGCCTCGACCCTCGACGCCAAGCCGAGCCCCGTCGCCGGCGATCTCGGATTCGCGCCTGCCCCGGTCGAGAAGACCAAGTCGTCCGGCTGGCTGTGGAGCTGGGCTCTGGCGCTCGAGGGGGCGTCGAAGAACAAGTCCGCAGCGTGGCAGTTCATGGACTGGGCGACCTCGAAGAAGTACATCGCCTATGACGCATCGAAGAACGGCTGGGCCAGCGTGCCGCCCGGCACCCGGACGTCCACGTACCAGAACCCGCAGTACCAGGCGGCGGCGAAGGACTTCGCCCCGCTCACCCTGCAGGAACTCCAGTCGGTCAACGTGGCGCAGCCCGGGGTCGCGCCGCAGCCCGTTCCTGGCATCCAGTACGTGGGAATCCCGCAATTCGAAGCGTTCGGCCAGCAGGTCTCGGCCGAGATCACGGCGGCGATCGACGGCCAGGAGTCGGTCGCTACCGCACTGCAGAAGAGTCAGTCGATTGCCCAGCAGGCAGTCATCACGGCGGGCCTGAAGAAGTAACGAGCATGCCCTGCCCCCGTGGCGGCGTCCCGGCCAGTGGCCTCATCGGCCGGGACGCCGCCGCGGGGCAAGCCCATTGCGACTACCGGGGACATGCGGACCCGCTGGGAGGACAGCTCGTTGGTTAACGTGATCGAATCGGCGCCCCCGGTCCGTCAAGTGCGCGCCAAGCGCGCCGGGCAGCCCGGTGCCGGGCCATGGATCCGCCGGCTGCCGCTCGTCCCAGCGCTCGTGTTCATGTTCGTGGTCACTCAATTCCCCTTCATCCTGACGCTGTGGTACAGCTTCCAGAGATACAACCTGAACTTCCCGACCAATCCCAGGGATTTCCCGACCCTGTGGAACTACCGGCAGATCTTCGGCGACCACATATTCCGCGCCGCGGCACTCAACACGGTGCTCCTGACGGCCGTACCTGTCATCTGCTCAGTGGCCTTCGGGATAGGTATCGCGCTGCTGCTGAACCGGTACGTGTTCGGGCGCGGGTTTCTCCGCACGCTGATCATCAGCCCGTTCCTGGTTATGCCGACGGCGGCGGCGCTCGTGTGGAAGTTCACGATCCTTGACACCACATTCGGGATCCTGAATTTCTTCCTCAGGCCGTTCGGCCTGGGGAGCGAAAACTGGATCGGCCAGCACTCGCAACTCACCATCATCGCGTTTCTGACCTGGCAGTGGACCCCGTTCATGGTCCTCCTGGCGCTGGCCGGCCTGCAAAGTCAGGGCCAGGATCAGCTGGAAGCCGCCCGGGTCGACGGCGCGGGAAGCTGGCGGATCTTCCGCTCGCTCACGCTGCCCCAGCTGCGTCCGTACATCGAACTGGGAGTCCTGCTCGGTTCCATCTACATCGTCCAGGCCTTCGACGGCATATACATCATCACCGCTGGCGGCCCGTCCACCGATACCACGAACCTGCCTTACTACATTTACGAGACTGCCTTCCAGGCGTATGACATTGGCCGGGCCTCAGCGATGGCCGTGGTGGTCGTCATCGCGACCATCCTGATCGCGACGGTCGCCCTCCGGGTGGTCTCCAGCCTCTTCAGCAGCGAAGGGATGGAAGGACGATGAGCCGGTCGTCGCGGACCCTGGCCGACCGCCAGACCAAGCCCCTTACCCGGCTGCTGCTCGGCTTGCTGACCTGGATCATCGTGCTCATATTCTTCTTCCCCGTCCTCTGGATGGCGCTGACGGGTCTTAAAACCGAGCCGGATGCCGACACCAGCACGCCGCATTTCATTTTCAAGCCGACGTTCGCCGAGTATGCGTCCGTCTGGAAAGGGGCGGGCGGCCTGAACAGCCTGCCGTCCTACCTGGAGCACTCTGTCCTGATCACCGTCCTATCGACGCTGATCGTGCTGATCCTGGCGTTGCCAGCGGCCTACGCCCTGTCGATACGCCCGGTCCCCAAGTGGCGGGATGTGCTGTTCTTCTTCATCTCCACCAAAATGCTGCCCGTGGTGGGCTCCATCATCC
>DAIRVB010000139.1:0-9009 GCA_036803065.1 Streptosporangiaceae bacterium | reverse complement strand
CGCGACGCCGAGCTGAACCGCGAGCGCGTCCTGGCGGCAGCCGCCTCCGCGATGCTGCGTGAAGGTCGCAACGTCCCGCTCGCGACTATCGCGACCGAGGCCAGGGTCGGTGTCGGGACGCTGTACCGCAGCTACGCTGATCGAGAGGCCCTCCTCCACGCTCTCGAGCACCGCGCCTACGGCCTGCTCAACCAGATCCTCGACGAGGTCGACCACCAGGACCTCCCCGGACTCGAATCCATCAGAGAGTTCCTGCTGCGCTCCCTCGCGATCGGCGACCAGCTGATCCTGCCACTGCACGGCGCACCCCCGCTCATCAGCGCCCAGGCCGTGGCGGCGCGCCAGGAGATCAACCGCCGTCTCGATCGCTTCATCCAGCGAGGCCGCGCCGACGGCAGCATCCGCGCGGCGGTCAACGCGACCGACGTCATCGTGTTCAGCGCGATCACCACCCAGCCGCTGCCACACGGCCCCGACTGGCCCCTGATCGCCAGGCGCCAACTCGCGATCTTCGTGAACGGGCTCGCCGTGAGCGGCCCGACCGATATCCCGGGCCCCGCGGTGACACGTCAGGACATCGAGACAACCTTCACGCTCAGAGCCCCGCCAGCCCACTAGGCACTGGCTGGCCTGGCCGCCACCAGGTCGTGCGCCGGCCCGGCTGACCGTGCTGCTGACGCTGAGACCGCTGAACAGGTCATGTCCCAGGCGTGGCCATGCACCCGTCCGAGACGGCCTTTGCACGTGCCGGTGCCGTCAGTGCAGTCAGCGGAAACGGTTCGAGGTTTGGCACCACGGCCGCCCGGCGGGGTTCGCGAAGTTCTTACCGGCTGATTACCTACATGCCGACGGGGTGAACCGCCTGGCGCCGCAGATCAGTGTGATAGTGCGTGACCCCGATTACGCGAACGCAGAGGAGAGTGAGTATGCGTCACCGATGGTTGGCGGCTGGCGGAATCATTGCTGTCGCCTTCGCGGCAGCAGCCTGCGGAAGTAGCCCCTCCGGCTCGTCCGGGGCTGGCTCGGCCTCCTCCGGGTCCTCACCGAGCGGCCAGGCGGCCGTGCCCTCATCCAGCGCCGCGGTGACGCTGAAGATAGCGAAGACCAGCGCCGGCACGATCCTGACCAGCGCCGGAGGATACGTCCTGTACTACTTCACCGCGGACAAGCCGGGCAGCGGCATCTCGACGTGCACCGGCAGTTGCGCGTCGACGTGGCCGCCGCTGACCGGGACGGTGCAGCCACCGCCCGGCGCGACGATGCCCGGCCCGCTCGGGATGATCACTCGGGCTGACGGGACAAAGCAGGTCACCATTAACGGCTACCCGATCTACCTCTACTCGGGCGATCAGACTCCCGGCCAGGCAAATGGCAACGGCGCGGGAGGCAAATGGCACGTGGTGCCGGTCACAGGCTCGCCGTCAGCCTCATCTAGCCCGACGTCAGCCTCAACTGGCTCCTCGTCCGGCTCCGGCGGGGGCGGCGGGTACTAAGCCGCCGCGTCCGTGAGCTAGCCCAGCCCTTCCCGGAGTCCCGGGTGCCTGTTTCCCTGGTGCCTATTCCGCGGAGGGCTGGGCGGTAGCCCAGCCAGCGGCGGCTGGGGCTCGCGGCGTGGAGTTCGCGGTAAGCGGGATCTGGAGTGTTGAGAATGCCTGGTTGATCAGCGTGCCGGCCGGCGGGCGCCCGTGGGCTCATCGACGCGTCCGTCATCCGGCTGGTCATCGTCCCGGCGACCATGTTCCTGCTCGGCCGCCTCAACTGGTGGATACCACCCTGGCTTGACCGGCTGCTGCCCCACCTCGAACCCGAAGGCCCCCCAGCTGTGCCCACTGCCGACACCACCCGGGCACCCGTCCTCACCGAGCAGGCACCCGCATGACGCCGGCTGCGATCAAGTTGGCCGCTGCCGCCAACCACCAGGCTTAATGCCGGGCGGATGTACCGGCGGTCATATCCCCGCCAGTCTTCGCGGCCGTCTGGCCATCGGATCAGCACCGCCCACCCGTTGCGGTGCACGGCCCATGCCAGCACGGAGACCCGCCGCCAGGACATGTCGGAGTGGATCACCTCCGCGGTCCTCAGCTTCGGCTCGTGCCGGGCGCTGTCGATCAGTTCGCCTGAGGGCACTCGGCCTAGCATCGGCACCGTCCCGACCGGCGGAGGGTATCCGCCGAACACTCCCTGCCCGTCCGCCATAGGGAGGACGATAACATGTTCGAATCATGGATCAGAACAGGAACGACAATAAAGATATACCAACGAACAGCCGACTACGACGGCATGAAGCCTTCAAGGTAGGCGTCGACCATGTCGCCGCTGGCTCGTTGATACCACCTTGGCCAGTCGATGTCCCCCGATGGCGGATTCTGCTCCGACCATGAGCGGTCCTGGCTTATTGTCCAGTCATGTCGGGGGACGCAGGTCAGCTAGTCGCGGGGCATTATCGGCTGGCCGAATCGATCGGCACCGGCGGGATGGGCGTTGTCTGGCGCGCCCGCGACGAAGCCCTCGGCCTCGATGTCGCCGTCAAAGAGATCATCTTCCCGATTCGGATCCCGGAGGATGAGCGGCAGCGCGCCTGCGCCCGGAGCGTCCAGGATGCTCGTGCAGCGGCTCAGCTCGGCCACCCGGGGATCATCAATGTGCACGGCGGCGTCGAGCACGACGGCCGGGCGTGGATCGTGATGGACCTGTTTCGCGGCGCCTCGCTGGCTGACCTCATCGATGCGAACGGCCCGCTGCAGCCGCATCGGGCAGCACAGATCGGCTTGCGCGTGCTGGAAGCGCTGTCTGCCGCACATGCGGCCGGTATCGTGCACCGGGATGTCAAACCAGCGAACGTGCTGGTCAGCGGCCGCCGCGTGGTGCTGACCGACTTCGGAGCCGCAGCAATCCAGGACACCCCGGCGCTGACTCGCTCCGGCACGCTCACCGGGACTCCCGCCTACCTGTCTCCCGAACAGGCCCGGCGAATGCACGTCGGCCCGGAGTCCGACCTGTGGTCTTTGGGCGCTACCTTGTACGCCGCAGTAGAAGGCCGCCCGCCTTACCAGGGTCAGGACTTCCCAGCCGTGTTGTCGGCCCTGCTGACGAGCGATCCTCCGGTCCCCCGCCGCGCCGGGCCCCTCACCCCCATTCTGGCCGGGCTGGTGCGGCGTGACGCGACGCAGCGGCTGACCGCTGAGGAAGCGATGGGCCTGCTGTCCGCAGTGGCCGCCCCCGCGCCAGGTGCGCTGCCGGCAGCAGAGCCCACGGTGGCGCCGCGAGCCAGGCCGTCACAGCCCGGCGTCCTCCCCGGGGGCCGTCCTCCCGGCGAGCCTAACGATGGCAGCGGGAACCGGCGCCGCGCAGACCGCCAGCCGAAGCGGACGCCGCGCCGCATGGTCGTGCCGGTGGTCGCAGGCGGGGTCCTGCTGCTCGTGGCGCTGGGCGCCACCGTGGCGATCACTCTGGCGAGCCGGCACCATGACGTCGCGGGCTCCGTGACGTCAGAAACGTCCTCGCCGTTGCCTGTGCGGTCCCCGGTCTCATCGGGGCCGGCCTACGATCCTGCGCGGCACAATTGTGCCGCTGCCCCGCACACCTGCGGATACCCGGATGCGACCAACACGGGAGTGCCGCCCGGCGTGACCTTGCGCTCGGTACCCGGCCAGGCCTCCCGTGGTCCCGGCTGGCGGTACTCCCAGGGCAAAGTCGAGGTCTACGGCAAAGACGCGGTATTCGGCGGGTACTCCGTCCACGGTTACGTGGAAGTCACCGGCGATGGTGCGGTCATCAAGGATGACGCGATCAGCAACTTCGGCAACGCCACCACCGGTGATGGGGTCAACCTGGTCGGCAACCCCAGCAACGTCACGATCGAGGACATCAATATCTCAAGCCCGCACGGAACCAAGGGTTTCATGGGGGTCTACGCCGGGATCAAGGACATCAACGGCGAGGCCATGGGCACCAAGGTGCTCTATAACAACATCGCGGATGCTTCCACCGGCGTGCAGGTGTACATCGGCCTGATCGAAGGCAACTACATCCATGACGTGGCCGGCGCATCCCCCGAAAGTCACCTGAACGGCACCACGTCCAACGGCTCGACCACGCCGCTGACGATCGAGCACAACACGGTGTTCAACCCCAACGGGCAGACCGACGCGATCAGCCTGTTCGAGGACTTCGGCGTCGAAGCCAACGTGCTCATCACCGGCAACCTGGTGGCCGGCGGCGGTTACACCATCTACGGCGGCCAGAACGCCGGCGGGCCGCGGGCTTACAACATCCGCATCACCGACAACCGGTTCAGCACCATTTACTACGCCCAGTCCGGTTTCTTCGGCTACGTAACCGCCTTCGACCCCTCGGCACCTGGCAACGTCTGGTCAGGCAACATCTGGGACACCACCGGCCAGCCGGTCCAGCCCTGATGCACCACGCCCAGTCCGTGCGGCTGGCGCCTGCGACCGCACGCTTGGGCTGTCATGGCGCCAGCCGGAACGGCGGGTACTGGTCGGTGACCAGAGTGGCCGCGTAGGCGATGACGCGATTGTTCCAGCGGATGACTCCCTGCACGAAGTCGAACCACCACCGCGGGTACTTCCGGCGGAAGAGGATCATCAGCAGCGGGCCCAGGAAAAGCAGCCCGCCGGCCCCGGCCACGACCGTGCTGGTGCTGTGCCCGTAGGACGACTGCCAGGTGCCGCCGCCGGATATCGTTTCCAGCACGACGGCGATCGGGATGATCGCGAAGATCCGGAACGCTGTGGTCACCCGGTCGAGCGGCCGGTCGGGATAGTCGATCGAGAACTGCACCGGATACTGCGCCGGGTATTGCGCCGGATACTGAGGTGGTTCCATGACGGTATCAACCCTTTCCATGCCCATGACATGGGCTTCCGGGCGATGGCGGCAGCTCTAACCAGACCCTGGTGATGGCCGTCACAGGAAGGGGCGAAGGTCCCCGAATTCTGATACCGGAAAGATCACGTCCACGTCGAGGCCGCCTTCAGCCCGGGCCCGTGCGGTGACCGTGGCGCGGTGGGCGCTGGCGATGGCGTGGACGATGGCCAGGCCAAGTCCGTGTCCGCCGGCATGGCGGATTCGCTCGGTGCCGAGTTGCTGGAACGGCTGGAAAAGGCGGCCGACCTCGTCGGGCGGGATCACTGTTCCGGTGTTGCTGACCGAGATGGTCGCCCGTCCGGTGGTCGTTGTCGTCGAAATCTCGGCCCGGCCTCCGGCCACGTTGTGGCGCAGGGCGTTGTCCACCAGGTTGGCCACCAGGCTTTCGGCCAGGCCCTGGTCACCCGCCGCCGGAGCCGCAGTGAGCGTTGCGTCCTCCCGTACATCCTCGCGGTGGTCGCCCCCGTCCTGCCCGCCGGCCCAGCGGACTGGGTGCTGCGGGTCACCCCGGCCGCCGCCTTCGCCGTCCAGCAGAGCGCTCCGCAGTACGCGCAGGTCAGCAGCGCCTACACGCCGTTCAACGGCTACTATCCGCTGGCGCCGTGGGCCGGCTTCGCTGTGCTGTGCGGCTACGCCGCGCTCGCCCTAGCCCTGGCCATCTTCCTGCTGCGCCAGCGGGACGCGTGAGACGGGCACTCAGCGGTCGCCTACAGGTCCATGCCGGCCATGGCTGCGGAGGCGGAGGCCGCCATCCTCACTCAAACAGGGACTCCGCCCAGGGTACGGCGCCACTTGGCCTCGAAGAATGACAGGATCCCGAAGGCGATCAGCCCGAGTGCGACGAGAATGAGCAGCCACGGGCCGAAGGGCGTCTGGGCAAACGAGCGGAGCACTCCGTCGACGCCCTCAGCTCTGGCCGCGTCGTAGGTGACAGCCGCGTCGAAGGCGGCGATCCCGATACCGACGAGGACCACTCCGCGTGCGACGTAACCAGCTTGGCCTAGCCTGATCACCGCCTCCTGCGTGGAGCCGCTCATCCATCCCATGCGCAGATGCCGGGTGAACTCGGCGCCGAAGCCCCGGACCGCCATGACAATGCCGAGTACGACCAGCACGATTCCCGCGAAGGCCAGGATGACCTGGCCGCCGTCAAGAGACAGTACCTGGGCGGTGTAGTCGCGTGCGGCGGCGTCACTTCCAGTCGGCGTCCTGCCGTGCACGACGAACATCAGAGTGCTGAAGAACAAGATTGCATAGCCGACGCCGTAAACGAACGCCCTGACTCTGTGTCCCTCGGTCAGGTTCAGTCGCATCACCGCGGCTTGGACGAACCTCCACACGGCCAGCCCCAGGAACCCGATGACGAGGATCCACAAGAGCAGGTATCCGAAGGGCTTGGTAGCGATCGCCTCGATCGCTCCAGCGCGGTCCGGCGAATGCTGCGCGATGCCGAGGGCGACCATAATCGCGATCACCCCGATGACGATGTAGGCGATGCCGCGAGCGACGAAACCCAGGCGGGCGAAGGCGTTGAGGGCACCGGATCGCCCCGTTCTCCTGGCGCCGTAGCCATTGCCGTTCCGCCGGCGCGAATATGGCCGGCTGTAGCGGGGCCAGCGGCCGTTTCCCTGCCGGTCCCCCCTGGATCCCTCCCGGTTCCGGGCATATCCGCGCCTACGTCTTCGCAAGCCAAGTCCAGCCGACATCGGTCCACCTCCGCGTTCGGGTACCCTCCCCGGCCGGGAGCGCACGGGTTACTGCCACCCGATCGCACCCACTGCCCCCGGCCGAAACAGCCAAACGCCGAAGAGGTCGTTACCGAGATCGGTCAGGAGGCTCTGCGCCGCGGTAAGAAGGAGCCGCGCGCGCGAGCCGGTGCCGTTCCCGGGACGAAGAAGCCAGCCGGGCCGACTGGGCGTGACTGCTTGAGGCCCGGCAGATAGTGGTCGCGAAGGATGACCGCCATCACCTCACGGCGGCTGCGTACACCGGTCTTGTCGAACACGGACTTGAGGTGATCTTGGACGGTGTTCGCGGAAATCCACAGTTCGGCCGCGATCTGGGCGGTGGAGCGGCCCTGGCACACTAGGCCGGTGACGGCTCGCTCCCGCTCGGTCAGGCCGTACGCCTGCATGATCACGGCGGCCACCTCGGCCGGCGCCGCGGCCTCGATGATGACCGCGATCCGCGCGGGCTCGCCTTGGGCGAGGTGCAGCCACGACGCATGCAGGACGACCCAGCGGCCCGCCCGGGTGCGTACCCGCAGTCTCGGCACCGTCAGCTTCGGCGCCATCGGGTCAGCGGCGTTTGCGCGGCGCAGCAGCACGGCCGCCGTGCTGACTTCCGGCGGCGCCGGCGATCCGTCCTGTGCGTCGTGGCCCAGTTCGGCGAACCAGGCGTGCGCAGCCGCCGTGGCCGTCACCATCTCGCCGGATTGATCGAGCACGACCAGCCCGGGCGCATCCGCGACCGAGTTCGTGGCGGCGCTCGGCATCAGGAGACCGGCGCGCAGGCCCTCGGCCAGATGCGGTGCGAGCCGCTTGACCAGCTGTAGCTCGGTATTGGAGAAGATCCGGCCGGTCTCACGGTGCAGGCACATCAGGCCCCAGCATGCGTTGCCGGTGCGCAGCACCACACGCAGTTCGTCGCCGAGGCCGAGCGGCTGGAACAGATCACGAAAGCGGGCGCTGGTCTCAGGGTCGCCGCCGGTCGCACTGGTGAGAGTGCGTATCCCGGCGGGATCCTGGGCCAGATCCGTCCACTGGTTGACGTCGTGGCCCAGGAACTCGTTCTCCACGAAATACGGGATCATCCGGTCCGGGATGCCCTCACGGAACGCCTGGGTGAACAGCAGCGTCGCCGGGTCGCTCGTAGCCCACCACAGCGCGTCAACGGCCAGTACCCGCCGCAGCCGCGTCAGCACCTCAGCCTTGAGCCGCTCCGGCGGATGACCCTGGTGGCACACGGCGATGATAGACGCCGTGACGCCCCGCACCGTATCCCGGCTGGCCATGGGGCACCTCTCTGTCAGCCCATACTAGAACCTCGTCACGATCTCGTACCGGCCGCGTACCACCAGCTCAACACCGGTCGCGGCGATCGTGGCGGCCCGGCTGGCATCGGCGTGCTGATCGCTCACCAGCGCCGCCTCCTGGCTGTCCCACAGGGTCAGCGTCATCGCCGCGCCGTCGGCACGGTCGAGGAGAAACACCGCCCCGGCGATTCCGGGAAGACCGCGAACCATCGGCGCGACCTGGCTGGTGACGTGGTCAGCCCACTTCTGCAGCGCCTCGGGCGAACCAGTCCACGTAGACGTCCTGGCAAACATGGTGACCTCCGTGTGGTTGATATCGGATGCCCCCAGCCTGATGCCGCGGGCGCGGCCAGCCCATCCCATGTATCTGGGATTCACGCTGGGACCGCGGCGCCAGGTGCCGACGGGTTCAGGGTTTCACCACCATCCACGACAAGACAGAGGTCGACTGCAGGTAGACGAGCAGGCACATAAGGGCCAGAAACGCGACGCTCCACACGATCACGCGCCGGAAGATATCGCCCTCGCGCCCCTGCAGCCCGACGGCACCGGCCGCGATGGCGAGGTTCTGTGGCGAGATCATCTTCCCGAGCACGCCGCCAGCGGAGTTCGCCGCGGCGAGCAGCGTCGGCGACAGGTGCGCTTGCGCCGCGGCAGTGATCTGCAGGGCTCCGAACAACGAGTTCGAGGAGGTGTCCGAGCCGGTGACCGCTACGCCCAGCCAGCCCAGGATCGGGGACAGCAGTGCGAACAAGCCTCCGGCTCCGGCCATCCACAGGCCCAGCGTCGTGGTCTGGCCGGACTCGTTCATGACGAAGGCGAGCGCCAGAACGGCCATCACGGTGAGGATCGCGAACTTCAGCTGCGCGAGGGTGTGTCCGTAGGCGCGCACCGCCCGGCCGACCCCGACCTTTAGCACGATCATCGTGAGCAGTCCGGACAGCAGCAGCAGGGTGCCGGCGGCCGACAGGATGTTCAGCTTGAAGGTGGTCGCTACGGCTTTCCCCTTGCCGCTGACGATATGCAGGCCCGGCCAGTCGTAGATGCGGGTCGCTGACTCCAGGCCGGTGCCGCCCGCGCCGGGT
>DAIRVB010000138.1:0-9023 GCA_036803065.1 Streptosporangiaceae bacterium | reverse complement strand
GGGATGAAGCAGACATCGTGGCTGTCCGGCTTGGCCGCCACGCCCATCCCGCGCGCCGCGGCCTCCGCGCGGACCTCGTCCTTGGTGGACCCGCCGAGCGGGAACATGGCCCGGCCAAGCTGCTCAGGGGACAGCACGGCCAGCACGTACGACTGGTCCTTGGCCTGGTCGACGCTACGGCGCAGGGTGCCATCGGCCAGCCGGGCGTGATGCCCCGTGCATACCGCGTCGAAGCCCAGCGCGACAGCCCGGTCGAGGACCGCCGCGAACTTGATCTTCTCGTTGCAGCGCAGGCATGGGTTGGGGGTGCGGCCGCGCGCGTACTCGGCGACGAAATCCTGGACCACGTCGCGGTCGAAGCGCTCAGCCATGTCCCAGACGTAGAACGGGATGCCGATGACGTCGGCGGCGCGGCGGGCGTCGCGCGCGTCCTCCAGCGTGCAGCAGCCGCGCGCTCCGGTCCGGTAGGACTGCGGGTTCGCGGACAGCGCGAGATGGACGCCGGTCACGTCATGCCCGGCGTCCACGGCACGGGCGGCGGCCACCGCCGAGTCAACGCCGCCCGACATGGCGGCCAGCACGCGAAGTGAAGTCATCGTCTACAGAGGCTATGCGAATCAGTACCGGGCCCGGTCGCCTGAGGAGCCCCAGGGCGGCAGGTCACCTGGAGATCACCGGCCGGCCCGGCGGGCCCGTTCCACTACCTCGCCGATCACCGCGCCGAGCGCGTCCACGTCCTCCTGCGTGGAGGTGTGGCCGAGCGAGAAGCGCAGCGACCCGCGGGCCCTCGCCTCGTCCGTGCCCATGGCCAGCAGCACGTGGCTCGGCTGAGCCACCCCTGCCGTGCAGGCCGAACCGGTGGAGCAGGCGATGCCGCGGGCATCGAGGAGCATCAGCAGGGCGTCACCCTCGCATCCCGGAAAGGAGAAGTGCGCGTTTCCTGGCAGCCGGGCCGGTCCCGGTGGGGCACCGTTCAGGATGGCGTCGGGCACCGCCTCGAGGACCTGGGCGATCAGGTCGTCCCTGAGCTTGGCGAGCCTGCTGGCCTCGTCATCCCGCCCCGCCACGGTGGCGCCGACCGCGACCGCGAAAGCCCTGATCGCCGGGGCATCGAGAGTTCCCGACCGTACCTCGCTCTCCTGTCCACCGCCGTGCAGGACCGGTACCGGCTGGACGCCCCTCGCGAGAAGCAACGCCCCAACGCCAACCGGGCCGCCGATCTTGTGCCCGGTGATGGTCAGCGCGTCGACGCCGCTCGCCGCGAAGTTCACCGGCAACTGCCCGGCGGCCTGGACGGCATCGGTATGGAAGGGAATGCCGTACTCCCGGGCGATCGCGGCGAGTTCCGCGACTGGCTCGACCGTGCCGACTTCGTTGTTCGCCCACATGACGGTGGTCAGGGCCACACTGTCCGGGTCGGCGCTGATGGCGTCCATCAGCACCTCGGGGCGGAGCACCGCAGAGGCGTCCACCGGGAGCCACACCGGCTCCGCCTGCTCATGGCTGGCCAGCCAGCCCACCGAGTCGAGCACCGCGTGGTGCTCCACCGGCGTGGCGAGCACCCGGCGCCGCCTCGGGTCGGCCGCGCTGCGCGCCCAGTACAGGCCCTTCACCGCGAGGTTGTCCGCCTCGGTGCCGCCGCTGGTGAAGATCACTTCGCTGGGCCGGGCGCCGACCGCCTCCGCGATCTGCTCGCGGGACTCCTCGACCACCCGGCGTGCCCGGCGACCCGCGTTGTGCAGCGACGACGGGTTGCCAACCCGGGTCAGTTCCTCGGTCAAGGCGGCGATCGCCGCAGGCAGCATCGGCGTGGTCGCTGCGTGGTCCAGATACACCACGCAGTCCTGTGCTGACCGCGGGCGTCCGCCCGCGCTGTCGATGTACCTCATGACGGCCTCAGCCTAGCTGGCGTTCCAGGTGTGCGCCGCGCCCCGGCCATCGCCGGAAGCGCCTCAGGATCCGGCGCGCTTCTCGATCTCCTCGGTGAGTTGCGGCACCACGGTGAACAGGTCACCGACCACGCCGAAGTCGGCCAGTTCGAAGATGGGCGCCTCGGGATCCTTGTTGATCACCATGATCGTCTTGGAGGTCTGCATGCCCGCCCGGTGCTGGATCGCCCCGGAGATGCCGACGGCCAGGTAGAGCTGGGGCGAGACGGTCTTGCCGGTCTGGCCCACCTGGAACTGGTGCGGGTACCAGCCGGCGTCGGTGGCGGCGCGGGATGCTCCGACAGCAGCGCCGACCGAGTCGGCCAGCTTCTCGATCAGCGCGAAATTCTCCGCACCGCCGACGCCGCGGCCACCTGAGACCACGATGGCCGCCTCGGTGAGTTCCGGCCGCTCCCCGCGTTCCTGCACCACCCGCTCGGTGATGTGCGCGGCCTTGGCGGCGTCGCTCACTTCCACTGCCACCTGCTCCAGCTCGGCCGGGCCCGGTGCGGGCTCGGCGGCAGCGGAGTTCGGGCGGACCGCCACGATGGGCGTGCCGGTCCGGACCCGGGACTGCACGACGATCGCCCCGCCGAAGATGGACTGCTCCGCGAGCAGGCCCGTGCCATCCTCACCGGCAGCCAGGCCCACCGCGTCGGTGATCACGCCCGAGCCGGTCTTGACCGCCAGCCGCCCGGCGATCTCCTTGCCCTCCGGCGTCGCGGCCACGAGCACCGCCGCGGGCGAATGCGCGGCGACCAGTGCCGCGAGCACCTCGGCCTTGGGCGCTACCACGTAGTCATCGAGATCATCGCCGTCAGCGACGTAGACCTTGACCGCGCCGAACTCGGCCAGCCGCTCCCGGCCAGCCTCCGCGCCGGGGCCCAGCCAGACGGCCGCGGGCTCACCGAACCCGCGGGCGAGGGTGAGCAACTCGCAGGTGACCTTCTTGACCTTCTCGCCCGAATGCTCGGCGAGGACGAGGATCTCAGCCATGGACGGCAGCCTCTCCAGCTCTCTTAGATGAACTTCTGCGCGGCGAGGAACTCGGCTGCCTTGACGCCGCCATCGCCTTCGTCCTTGACGACCGTGCCTGCCTGGCGGGGCGGCCGCTTCGCGAAGCTGACCACCTCCGTCGCAGCCGAGCCCAGGCCCACCTGGCCCGGGTCGATCCCGGCATCGGCCAGGCTCAGCGTCTCCACCGGCTTCTTCTTGGCCGCCATGATCCCCTTGAAGGACGGGTAGCGCGGCTCGTTGATCTTCTCCACCACGCTGACCACCGCCGGAAGCACCGCCTCGACCGTGTCGTAGCCGTACTCGGCCTGCCGGTTGATCCGGATCGCGGTGCCGTCGACCTCGACCTTGCTGGCCTGGGAGAGCTGCGGGACGCCGAGGCGCTCGGCCAGCATGGCGGCCAGCACGCCCATCCGCGCGTCGGTCGACTCCGACCCGAGGATCACCAGGTCGAACCCGGTCCGGCCGAGCACCTGGGCGATCGCCAGGGAGGTCGCCAGGGCGTCGGACCCGGCGAGCCCGTCATCGATAAGGTGTACCGCCTTGTCGGCGCCCATGGACAAGGCCTTGCGGATCGACTCGCTGGCCTTGTCCGGGCCCATGGACAGGATGGTCACCTCGCCCCCGTGTGCCTCGGCCAGGCGCAGCCCTTCCTCGATCGCATACTCATCAAGCTCGTTGATCACCCCGTCCACGGACGCACGGTCCAGCCGCGAGTCATCCGGCCGCAACGTGCGTTCTGCCCACGTGTCGGGGACCTGCTTGACACAGACGACGATATTCATGACCGGCTGCCGACCTCCTGCCCGCGTGTTCCCTGCCGGCGTCCAGCAGAGCACCACAAGACTGCCAAACGATTCCCGCCAGCACTGCCGCGGGGTCCCCGTGGCGTGCCGGACATGTTACCCATCGGTAGCCTACCGTCCCTCCGGCATGCGGCTGCTCAGGCATCCGGCTCCTCCAGCATGCCGATCCTCAGCCATGCCGCTCCTCAGCCATGCCGCTCCGCGGCGTCCACCACGTTGGCGAGGAGCATGGCACGCGTCATCGGGCCTACGCCGCCGGGCATGGGCGCCAGAAATCCGGGCGCCTCGGCCACGTCGGCGGCCACGTCACCGGTGAGCCCGGCATCCGTCCGGGTGATCCCCACGTCCAGGACGGCGGCCCCGGGCCTGATCATGTCCGCGGTCAGCAGCCCGGGCCGCCCCGCGGCCACCACCACGATGTCGGCCCCCCCGGTGTGCATGGCCAGATCCCGCGTCCCGGTGTGGCAGAGGGTGACGGTCGCGTTCTCGCTGCGGCGGGTGAGCAGCAGGCCGAGCGACCGGCCGACGGTGATGCCGCGGCCGATCACCGTGACGTCCGCGCCCGCGATCGGCACGTCGTAGCGGCGGAGCAGTTCCACGATCCCGCGGGGCGTGCACGGCAGCGGCCCTGCCTCACCGAGCACAAGCCGGCCGAGATTCAGCGGGTGCAGGCCGTCGGCGTCCTTGGCGGGGTCGATCCGGTGCAGCACCCGGGCGGCGTCCAGCCCCGCGGGCAGCGGCAACTGGACCAGGTAGCCGGTGCACGCAGGATCGGCATTCAACTCGTCGACGACGGCTTCGACCTGCTCCTGGGTCGCGGCGGCGGGCAGGTCGCGGCGGATGCTCGCGATACCGACCTGGGCACAGTCCCGGTGCTTGCCGTTGACGTAGGCCCGGCTGCCCGGGTCGTCCCCGACCAGCACCGTGCCGAGCCCGGGGAGTACCCCCCGGCTGGCCAGCTTGGCCACGCGCTCGGCGATTTCACCCCTGATCGTGGCAGCAGTCGCCCGGCCATCGAGGATGCGTGCGGTCATCGCTGTCCCACCCTTCGTGCAGACATTGGCGCAGCTCAGCGGATGAAAGCGGCGCGCTCAGTGGAAGAAGTGGCGCACCCCGGTGAAGTACAAGGTGACCCCGGCCTTCTCCGCTGCCGCGATCGCCAGCTCGTCGCGGATGGAACCGCCGGGCTCCACGATGGCCGCGACCCCCGCCTCGGTCAGCACCTGCAGCCCGTCAGGAAAGGGGAAGTACGCGTCGCTGGCCGCGACCGCCCCCCTGGCCCGCTCGCCGGCCCTGGTGACCGCGAGCCGCGCCGCGTCCACCCGGTTGACCTGCCCCATTCCCACGCCCACCGTGGCGCCACCCGAAGCGAGCAGGATGGCGTTGGACTTCACCGCCCGGCAGGCCCGCCAGGCGAAGCCCAGGTCAGCGAGGGCTTCGCGGGCCGCAGGCGGTCCCGCCTTGAGCACCCAGTGCGCCGGGTCGTCTCCGGCGGCGTCGATCAGGTCCGGCGTCTGGAGGAGCACGCCCCCGTCGACCTGACGCCATTCCGGGCCGCCCCCCGCCGCCGGCGGGGGGCACGCCAGCAGCCGCAGGTTCTTCCTCGCGGTCAGCGCGTCGAGCGCATCCGGATCGAAGCCCGGTGCGATGACGACCTCCGTGAAGATGTCCGCGATCTGGCGGGCCAGGTCCCCGGTCACGACCCCGTTGGCGGCGATCACCCCGCCGAACGCGGACTCCGGATCGCAGGCATGCGCCTTCCTGTGCGCCTCGGCCAGGTCGGCCCCGACCGCGATACCGCAGGGATTGGAATGCTTGATGATCGCGACACACGGCTCGGTGAAGTCGAACACATCGCGCCAGGCCGCCGCGGCGTCCACGTAGTTGTTGTAGGACATCGCCTTGCCGTGCAGCTGCTTTCCGGCGGTAATGCCGTGGAGTTGCTTTCCGGCGGCATCGCCGCGCAGGTACAGAGCGGCGCGCTGGTGCGGGTTCTCCCCGTAGCGGAGCACGTCGCGCCTGGTCCACACCGCACCAGTCACGTCCGGCCAGCCGGTCTCCCGCGCGGTGTCATCCGGCGCGTAGACGGACGCGAACCAGGAGGCGACAGCGCAGTCGTAGGCGGCGGTGTGCGCGTAGGCACGGGCCGCGAACCTGCGCCGCTGCTCCAGCGTGAACCCGCCGCCTGCCGCCGCCTCGAGGACCGCCCCATACATCAGCGGGTCAGTGATGACCGCGACGTGCTGGTGGTTCTTCGCCGCCGCCCGGACCATGGCGGGGCCGCCGATATCGATCTGCTCGACGCACTCCTCCGGCGGCGCGCCACCTGCCACCGCGGCCTCGAACGGGTAGAGGTTGGACACGAGCAGTTCGAATGGCGCGATGCCCAGGTCGTCGAGCTGGGCACGGTGCGCGGGCTTGGCCAGGTCAGCGAGCAGGCCCGCGTGCACCGCCGGGTGCAGCGTCTTCACCCGGCCGTCGAGGCATTCGGGGAAACCGGTCAGCTCCTCCACCTGGGTCACTGGCACGCCCGCCGCGCGGACGGCAGCCGCCGTGCTGCCGGTGCTGACGATCTCGACGCCCGCCCCGTGCAGCCCGCGGGCGAGATCCGCGAGCCCGGTCTTGTCGTAGACGCTGATCAGCGCGCGCCTGATGGCTACCCTCGTCACCGGCCGAGCCTAACCTTCCGGCCCTGGACGGACCAACCTGCGCGGGCCATCCGGCCCACGGTCTCCACGAGCAGAGAGCGCTCAGCCACCTTCACCCTTTCGGTCAGGACCGCCGGGTCATCGTCGTCGTGCACGGGCACCGCCACCTGGGCGATCACTGGGCCGGTGTCCGTGCCCTCGTCGACTAGGAAGACGGTGCATCCCGTTACCTTCACCCCGTACTCCAAGGCTTCCCGCACACCGTGCATGCCAGGGAACGACGGCAGCAACGCCGGGTGCGTGTTGATGAAGCGGCCACCGAACCGGCCCAGGAACGAGCGGCCCACGATCTTCATGAAGCCCGCCGAGACCACCAGATCGGGGTCGAAGGCGGCACAGGACTCGGTGAGCGCCAGGTCCCAGTCGCCGCGGGACGAGAAATCCTTGACCCGGTGGATGAACGCGGGAACCCCGGCGCGCTCCGCGCGGGCCAACCCCTCGATCCCGCCGCGGTCCGCGCCGACGGCCACCACCTGTGCCCCGTACGCCTCGTCCGCGGACACGTCGAGCAGGGCCTGCAGGTTCGTTCCAGCGCCCGAGACGAGGACGACCAGGCGTGCGGGCATGCGGCCACGATAACGTCCGCGCGGCTGTGCCGCGCCCAGGCAACACGCATCGACATCAAAGGCTTTTACTTCAAACCCTTTGATTCCTAATGATTGTGCTACCGTACTACCATGAGCAGCCTCCAGGGCATCATCACCATGTCATCGGCCGCTGCCCGCAGGCCTCACCCGGGCTCACCGGTCCCGTACGCGGCCGCCAAGGCAGCCATCCAGATCCTCACTCAGGACCTTGCCGCGCAGGTCGGCCCCGATGGCATCCGGGTCAACTGCATAGCCCCGGAAACGATCCTCACCGAGCGCAACAAGCAGCAGATTCCAGCGGCGCAGCAACAGGCGCTGGCCGGGATGCACCCGCTACGGCGCCTTGGCACGCCTGAGGATGTGGCCCAGGCGGCCCTCTATCTCGCTTCCGGCAGCGCGGCCTGGATCACTGGCATCGTCCTGGATGTCGCCGGTGGCGCCGTCACGATGTAAGCGGCATATTTCGCGGAAACTTGCAGGAATCGGCCAGTTCAGTGACGTGGAAAGGGCAGAGTTTCTTCGTCCGGCACAACGCGCACTGGACCTGATTGCGCCAGCGCCCAAAAGGGCAATAAGTAGTCCACGTTCGGCAAGAGCAACGTCTCTTGCCGGCAGGTCGGCAATTCCGGCCAGGCAGGTCACTGTGGAACTGAGGCCCCCCATGCGTCCGGCCAGGGTCCGCATCTCCGGCCGGGCGCAGGGGTGCCTCAGGACAGGGTGAACGGAAGGACAGGCCCATGGAAACCTGCGGAGCACTCCAGCGATTAGGCCGATTAGACAAGCTGAGCCGATTAGCCCGATTAAGCCCATTAGCGCAATTAGCCCGATTAAGCCCAGCCCACCGGAATAACAGTCACCAGGCGAGCGCCAGCCGGGCCCGGTGGTCATGATGCGCGACCGTCGTTACTGCGGCTGCGTCCTGCGCGGCGGCAACCTCATCCAACTCGCTGTCGCCGCCCTCGCCGCCCTCGCACTGGCTGGCGCCGCCGCAACCGTGCTCCAGGATCTGCTCGACGCGCTCCTCATCGGCCTGCCGGTGCTCATTGCCGGAATAGCGGTCGGCTTCGTGCTACAGGTACGCAGTTCCCGGAAGCAGTCGATACGTTCCGGGGCAGTGCCGGTCACACCCGCTCCCAGGCCCGGGCCGGCGCCGGTCGCGCCCGCTCCCAGGCCCGCGCAGGCCATCCAGTCCCCGCCGCGCCTGGCCCTGGATGCCTCGGCCCTGGATGTCTCGCCGACGGTCGCGGCCGCCGCGCTCATCGGCGAGCGGGACGCCGCGCCGGGGTAGCCCACCCGACGCGGAAAGCTGCCTGGTCAAGCCGTCCTCCGAGGCAGCCCGGCGAAACTTATAAACTAGGATGTGGTTCCTGGTCTGTCGCCGCAGCCACGCCCAGCGACCCTTCCGGAGAACAGCCGATGGCGCCCCCGCGTCCCGCACCCGTGCCGAAAGCCCGGTCCGTGCTGCCGGCCGAGCCCGCTCACCAGCAGCGCGCGCTCGCGGGCCTGTTCCTGGCGCTGCTGAGCCTGTTCGGACTGCTCGGGGGGCTCCACAACTTCCAGCGTGGCAGCTACATTGCTGCTTTCACCCTGCTGGCAGGCGTGCTGGCGGTCTGGCTCGCCATCACCTCACTCGTCCGGGCCCGGCGTGGCGGCACCATGTCCCCGAGGGGATCGGTCACCGCGATCGCCATCGGCACCGTCGGCGTGCTGCTCAGCGGTTTCCTGCTGATCATGCTCGCGGCCTTCGGCCCGCAGGCGGTCAGGTACTCGCAGTGCTACAGCGGCGCGAACACCCTCGCGGCCAAGCAGGCATGCCGGAACCAGTTCATCCGCGCGGTCGAGGGCGTCACCTCCGGCCGGTGACAAGCACGCCGTAACCTGCCTGGTCACGGCCGCCCGGTCATACGCCCCGCCTGGTCATACGCCCCGCCTGGTCATACGCCCCGCCTGGTCACACGCCCCGCCCGGTCACGGCAGAGA
>DAIRVB010000137.1:0-9088 GCA_036803065.1 Streptosporangiaceae bacterium | reverse complement strand
TTCCGGAGACTACCTCCGTTGCGCCGTCCACGCCACTTCCGGGAGTACCTCTGTGCCCGCATCACCAACGTCACCACCCGCTGTCCTGCGCCGCCCGGGCACGGCCCCGAGCCGCCGTCGCCCGGGCATCGCGCTGACCATAGTGCTCGGCGCCCAACTGATGGTCATCCTGGACGCGACCGTGGTGAACATCGCGCTGCCCAACATCCAGCACGGCCTGCATTTCTCGACGACCGGCCTGTCCTGGGTGATGAACGCCTACGCGCTGACCTTCGGCGGCCTGCTGCTGCTTGGTGGCCGGGCAGGTGACATCCTGGGCAGGCGGCGGGTCTTCCTCGCCGGGATCGCCCTGTTCACGCTCGCCTCGCTGGCAGGCGGCCTGGCGACATCAGCCAGCTGGCTGATCGCCGCCCGGGCCGTGCAGGGCAGCGGAGCGGCCATCGCCTCCCCGGCAGCGCTGTCCCTGGTGGTGGGGGCATTCCCGGAGGGCCGGGAGCGGAACCGGGCGCTCGGCCGCTATGCGGCGGTGTCGATGGGCGGGGCATCGCTGGGCCTGGTCCTCGGCGGCCTCATCACCGAGTGGGTGTCCTGGCGCTGGGTGCTGTTCATCAATGTCCCGGTCGGGATCCTCGTCGTGCTCATCGCCCCTTTGTTCATCAACGAGACCGCCCGCCAGCCCGGCCATTTCGACCTGACCGGCGCGCTCACCTCCATCACCGGCATGGCATCGCTGGTCTACGCGTTCATCCGGGCTGCTTCGGCGGGCTGGTCGGACCGCCTGACCCTCGGTGCCCTGGCCATCGCCGGGATCGCACTCGGACTGTTCCTGCTCACCGAGACCAGCGCCAGGCAGCCGATCACCCCGCTCCGGCTGTTCGCCGACCGCAGCCGTTCCAGCAGCTACCTGGCCAGGATGTTCCTGGTCGCGGGCATGTTCGGGATGTTCTTCTTCCTGACCCAGTTCCTGCAGGACATCCTCGGCTTCAGCCCGCTGCGGGCGGGGGTGGCGTTCCTGCCCATGACGATCATCGTCTTCGCCGTCTCCCGGCTGTCCGCCCGCCTGCTCGGGCGCCTGGCACCCGGGCCGTTGACCGTGGCCGGCACGCTCCCGGTCATCGCCGGGATGGCCTGGCTCTCACGTATCTCGCCCGGCACCGCCTACCTGCCCGGCGTGCTGGGCCCGATGCTCCTCTTCGGCTTCGGGCTGGGGATCGCCTTCGTGCCGCTGACCACCATGGCGCTGGCTGGCGTTCGTCCGGAGGACTCCGGTGCGGCATCCGGCATGGTGAACGTGACCCAGCAGGTCGGTGGGGCACTGGGGCTGGCCGTTCTGGTCACCGTGTTCGGCGCGGCCTCCCGGGCCGCGGCACGGCGGCCGGCGGCCGGCCTGACCGGGCTGGCCCGGGCCCATGACGCGCTCGTGGCGGGCATGGCGCACGCGTTTACCCTGTCCACGATCTTCGATGTGTGCGCGCTGCTGGTGGTGCTGGCCGGGCTCAGCAGGCCGGGCTCAGCACGCCGCGGTGACCAGGCGCAGTGACATGCCCTGGGGGAGGGGCGTGCCCGGGTGGACGATGGCGGCGGCGCCACCGTGGGCCCGCGCCGCGTCCGCGATGCCGGCCGCGCCGACGATGTCCGTGCTTGAGGGCGCCACGATCGTGGCGCCCTCAAGCAGGGCCAGATCGACCAGCACGCCGTAGGCCCGGCCCGCCCTGGCCGCCATCGAGGCCTGCCACAGCGTGGCGGGCGAGGAGAACTACATTCTCAAAGTCCGGGTGGCCACGCCGACCGATCTGGAGGACCTGCTGCAGCAGATCCGCGCCGCGGCCGGTGTCTCGACCCGGACCACCATCGTGCTCAGCACGCCGTACGAGAATCGCCCGCCCGACCTGTCAGCGAGGCGTACGTGCCGGCAGGCGTGGCGCGCGCCCACCTACTCGCCTATTCCGTCATCCGCGGGCACGGCGTAGCGCATCACGGCGGCTAGCCGGCCGGCCTGGGCCGTCCAGCCATGGGTGGCGGCGAACGCGGCGATCCTGGCCAGCGTCGCTCGCTGCTCCTCCAGCCACGCACGCGCCGCCCAGGGATCGGTGACCGGCGGCATCGGGCCAGCCGGCGCGGGCTCACCAGACATCCCGGACAACCCGGCCTGGGACGCGATCTCCATCGCCGCCGAAGCGACATGGACGTAGTGGTCGAGCAGACGCCGCAGTTGCCTCCTGGCGGCCGCTGTCACAGCCGACGGCGAGCTCGGCCGCGTACACGCGCAGCAGATCGTGCATCGCGTAACGTGCCGGACCGACTGGCCGGATCAGGTGCGCGCGGGCCAGCGCGGACAGCAGCCTGCGCGCTTGAGCCACGGTCGTGCCCATCAGCGCGGCACCGGCGTGGGGCTCGATATCGATGCCCGGGTGCAGCCCGAGCAGGCGGAGCGCGCGCGCGGAGTCGCTGTCAAGGTGCTGATACGACCATGAGAACACCGCGCGTAAAGCGGTTCGCGGATCCCCTCCGCCGTCGAGCAGGTCAAGTCGCTGGTGACGGTCGCCCAGTTGCCGCACCAGCTCAGCAAGCGGTGCGGCCGGGTAGGCCGCGGCGAGCTCAGCCGCCGCGCACAGGGCGAGAGGCAACCGGGCACACTCCACCGCCAGCGTCTGCGCCGCGGTCGGATCCGCGTCGACCCGGCCACCGATCAGCGACCGGAGCAGGTGCACCGCGTCGGTGAGCGGCAGCAGGTCCAGGTCCAGTCGTTGCGCGCCGTCGCGTACCACTAGCCCGGCGAGCGAGTCGCGGCTGGTCACGACTACGGCACAGCCCGGCGTCGCGGGCAGCAGTTGCCTGACGTGCTCAGCGGACCTGGCGTTGTCGAGCACCACCAACACCCGCTGTCCGGTGAGCAGGCTACGGAAACGGGCCGCGCGCTCGGTCTGGTCGGCGGGAATCTCGGCGCCTGGAACGCCGAGCGAGCGCAGGAACCTGGCCAGTACCTCGGCAGGCGGCACCGGCGAGTCCAGATCATAGCCACGCAGATCCGTGTGCAGCTGCCCGTCAGGGAAGCGGAACGCGACCTCATGCGCCCACCGCAGCGCGAGAGCGGTCTTGCCGACGCCGGCCGCCCCGGTGACCGCGATGACGGCCGGCCGGCCGTCATCGGCCGGCTCGTCCGTAATTTGTCGCAGCACCACCAGTTCGGCGGACCGGCCAGAGAAATGGCGCGCCGCCTGCGGAAGCTGCCGTGGCGGCAGCGCGCCGCCGCGCGCCCCGGACAACGTGACCGGGGCCGCGTGGCGCGGGCCCGGTCCGGCCAGCGCCGGGTCCGAGGTGAGGATCCGCTGATGCAGACGGCGCAGATCCGGGCCAGGCTCGGTGCCCAGCTCGGTGATCAAAACCCGTCGCGCGGACTGGTAGACGGCCAGCGCCTCGGCCTACCGTCCGTCCTGGCACAAGGCCAGCATCAGCAGCCGGTATAGCCGTTCCCGGAGCGGATGAAGGTTGGTGAGCCGCCACAGCTCAGCGATCGCCTCAGCACGGCGACCGAGGCGCAGGTCCAGTTCGATACGCGTATCCAGCGCCCGCAGCCGCAGTTCGGCCAGGCGCGGCAGCTCCCGGGCGGCCAGCCATTCGGATCGCGCATCCTCGAGTGCCTCACCACGCCACAACGACAGGGCAGCGCGCAGCAGGTCCGCGGCATGATCCCAGTCGCCAGCCGCGGCCGCCTCCTGCCCGGTGCGCTCCAGCTCCTCAAACCGGGTCACGTCCAGGTCACCCGCGGCCACCCGGATCAGGTACCCGCCCGGCACCGACCTGATCAGGTCGTGGCCGGCATCGTCGAGCACCGTGCGCAGCCGCTTGACGTAGTTGCGCGTGGCGGCCCGGGCCGAAGGCGGCGGCTCACTCCCCCACAGCGCCTCCACCAGGACATCGGCTGACACCACGTGGTTCGAGTGGAGCAGCAGCACGGCGAGCAGGACCCGCTGCTTACCGGACGGCACTCGCACCTCGGCTTTCGCAGCCGGGCAAACCAGTAACGAACCGAGCAGGAAGAACTCCATACCCTTGCCTCACGCTGGGGTGCTACAGCAACGCTACAGCGATGTTAGCTGCGCACGCCATTCTGGCGAGACCTAATCGCGCTAGCCGCGCCAGCCACAGGACGGAAAGGAGGCAAGGCCTCAGCGCGCTAGCCGCGCCAGCCACAGGACGAAAGGACGTGAAAGGACGTGGCAATGATCGAGAAGGTCGCCGACCGGATGCTCAACCTGGTCGCGCCGAAACTCACCGCCGGTGCTTGCTGCCTCAGCTCGGGCAAGCACGTTACCGAGTACTGCTACAGCGGCTACTGCACCGACCACTACATCTGGAAGGCGAACTGCGTCATCAACTGTTACTGCGAAATTATCTGCGGCGCCTGCTACAGGGCCGTGGCCTGCGGCTGAGCAATCCGGATAACCGGGCGCTGTGGCCTGGAACAGCGCCAGGCCACAGCGCCCGGTGCCAGGGCTCACGATGAATTACTCGAAAGGTAAGGATCATCATGGCTATTCTCAGCGCGGCGATCGTGGTCGTCGGCCTATTGTGCCTGGCCGATCTGCTGCTGACCTTCGGCGTCATCCGCAGGCTACGCGAGCACACCGAGCAGCTCGCCGGCCTCCGTGGTCAAGACGCTCCGGTAACCGGCCTGGCCGACGGTGAGATCCCGGAGCCATTTACGGCGCTCAGCATCAGCGGAGAGCGGCTGAGCGGGCCGGCCGGCTTGCGGGTCGTCGCGTTCTTCTCCGCAGGGTGCTCGGCCTGCCCGGAGCGTGTGCCGGCGTTCATCGACTACCTGCGCGCGAATCAGATCGCGCGGGACTCGGTGCTCGCCGTGATCACTAGTTCCGAGCCGGAGCCGGTCAGCTACCAAGAGGACATCGCCGAGGTGGCACCGGTATGCGTCGAACCGCTCGACGGCGACATCGCCGCCGCCTTCAAGGTCCGCGGCTTCCCGGCATTCTGCTTGCTGGACGGGGCTGGGTCGGTGAGCACCTTCAGCCACGAACCGGCGGAGTTGCCGGCGCTCACCGCCACCCAGCGGCGGTGAACCGCCGGCGTCGCGGAACGCCGCTGGATCCGCCCGGCGCGCCATCGCCGCGCGGCGGCACGCTGGCGCGGACGCTGCTCGCTGCCGTTACGCGCTGCTGGCGGGCCGGGCGGCCCGAGGTCGCGGTCCAGGCGGCGGCCCTGCTCGCCGGTCTTGCCCCGGTGGCGATGGTCTGGCTGCTCCGGGCGATCCTGGACGAGCTGGCCGCCGGCCATCCGCGGCACGTGGTCGAGCTGGCGCTCCTGCTGGGCGTGACCGGCGCTGTCGCCGCGTTGCTGCCCAGCGCCGAGCGCTACGCGGAGGCTCAGCTGGCCCGCGCGATCACCCGGACCGGTACCGCGGAGCTGTTCGCGTCGGTGACCGAGATCCGAGGTCTGCGCGGCCTCGAGGATCCGGCTTTCCAGGACCGGCTGCGGGTAGCCGGGCAGGTCGGGGCGACCTCACCCGGGCAGGTGACGAACGGCGGCATCGGGGTCCTGCGCGCCGTTATCACGCTGGGCGGGTTCCTTGGCACGCTGGCGGTGCTCAGCCCGCCGATGGCGGCGGTGGTCCTTGTCGCGGCGGTGCCGGCCGTGTACCTGCAGCGCGGCATGGCCCGGCGGCAAGCGGCCCTGTTCAACGGCATCAGCCACAGCCAGCGGCGCCAGTACTTCTACGCCAGCCTGCTCACGCACCCGGCCGCAGCCAAGGAGATCAGGCTGCTCGGCCTCGGCGGGTTCTTCCGCGCCAGGCTGCTCGCCGAGCTGGCCGATACCCAGCGAGCCACCCAGCGGGTAGACCGGCGGGTGCTGACGAGCGAGGCCTGCCTGGCGGGTATCAGCGCGCTGGTCGCGGCGGCCGGCCTGTTGTGGGCGGCATGGCAGGCCGCCGCGGGACGGCTGACTGTGGGTGACGTGTCGGTCTTCGTGGTGGCGCTCGGGTCGGTGTCGCAGGCGGTGGAAGCGCTGATCATCGGCGGGGCCATGATGTACCAGGCACTGCTGATGTTCCAGGGGTACCAGGAAGTGCTGGCCTCCGAACCCGACCTGCCGGTGCCCGCGGCGCCGGTCCAGCCCGGCCCGCTCCGGTACGGAATCGAGCTGGACGACGTCTGGTTCCGGTACGGCCCCGGCGAGCCATGGGTGCTGCGCGGGCTGAGCTGCTTTATCCCGCACGGCCAGGCCGTGGCAATCGTCGGCAAGAACGGCTCCGGCAAGAGCACGCTGGTCAAGTTGCTCTGCCGGTTCTATGACCCGGATCGTGGCAGCATCCGCTGGGACGGCGTTGATCTGCGGGACCTGGACATCGATGCGCTCCGTGAGCGGATCAGCGTGGTGTTCCAGGATTACATGACCTACGAGCTCAGCGCGGCGGAGAACATCGCGGTTGGCGACCTCGGGCTTGCTGACCAGCCGGCCGCCCTCGTCGCCGCGGCGGAGCAGGCTGGCATCGACGCGACGCTCGCCGCGCTGCCCTGGGGCTACCAGACGCTGCTGACCCGGACCTATTTCGATCTGTCCGACATGGAGGACCCGCGCACTGGCGTGCTGCTGTCCGGCGGGCAGTGGCAGCGGGTGGCGCTTGCCCGCGCGTTCCTGCGGGGCGGCAGGGACCTGATGATCCTCGACGAGCCGAGTTCCGGGCTGGACCCGGAAGCGGAGCGCATGATCCACACGACGCTGGCCGCGACGCGCGGCGGCCGGGCGAGCGTGCTGATCTCGCACCGGCTGAACGCCGTCCGCGACGCCGGGCACATCCTGGTGCTTTCCGACGGCGTCGTCCATGAGCAGGGCGATCACGACACGCTGATGGCACGGCAGGGCCTGTATGCCCGGCTGTTCACGATGCAAGCGCAGGGGTACTCGGCGGTGCCCGCGACCATGGCGGCCGCCGATGACTGAGCTGGTGATAGCGGCGCTGATGACGGCCGTCGTGACCTACGGGATGTCCGCCACCGCGAAGCTGCGGAGCAGGCAGGCCTACCGTGCCTTCCGCGCCGGGCTCGCCGCCACGGCACTGGTTAGCCGCCCGCTGACCGGGCCGGTGGCCGCCGCGCTGGCCGGCGCCGAGGCGGTGGTGGCTGGCCTGTGCGCGACGGCGCTGACTATGACTTTCGTGTCGCGCCAGGGAGCGCCGGCCGGGCCCGCCCTGACCGGTGCTGCCCTGGCCGGCGCGGCGGCACTGACTGCCGTGCTGACCGCCGGAGTGGCGGTGGCCTTGCGCCGCGGCGTGGCCGCGCCGTGCGCGTGCTTCGGCTCGGGCGGCCGCGCTCCGCTCAGCGGCGTGCACCTGACGCGCAACGCATGCCTGCTCGCCGTCCTCGTGGCCGGGGCGGTCGGCGCCGAGATCGAGCGCTGGCAGCCAGGCCCGGCAGCGGCGGCGCTGGCCGCCGCGGCCGGAGGCGTGTCCGCCCTGCTGCTCACCCGCCTCGACGACCTGACCGCGCTGTTCGGGACGGCGGCACGGTAATGCTGAGCGCCGCCGCATGCCTGAGCGTGACCGCCGGCCTTGCCGTGACCGCGTTCGGCGTCTTCCTGGTGCGGCGCCGGCTGGCCGTCGTCGAGGTCGCCGGTCCCAGCATGCAGCCTGCCCTGTCCTCGGGGGACCGGGTGCTGGTCCGCCGGGCCAGGATGAGCGAGCTGCGATCCGGGCTGGTCGTCGTCGTGGAGAGGCCACGGCCGGACGGCGGCTGGGTCGGCGCGCCGCCGAGCTGGCCGCCTGGGCAACGGGAGTGGCTGATCAAACGGGTCGCCGCCCTCCCGGGCGACCGCAGGCCAGCTGATGTGCCGCCGCCAGGCTCGGACCCCGATGACGCGGTGGTGCCGCGGGGAATGTTCGTGGTGCTCGGCGACAACGCTGCGTGGAGCCAAGACTCCCGGGTGATCGGCTGCGTTCCGGCGGAGCGGCTGCTCGGCATCATGATCCGTCCGCTGAACGATAGGCGCGACATTCGGGACTGAGGTGTCGACCGCGGAGCTTGAGCGGCGGTGCGTAAACATCCTCGGGAACCCTGTGGCCGCGCCAAGCGGCAGCGACGCGCCGGGCTGCTCGACCACCGGTTCCAGCGAGGCGTGCATGCTCGGCGGCGTGGCGCTGCTGTATCACGGAGTGGGTGTCCTGGCGCTGGGTGCTGTTCATCAATGTCCCGGTCGGGATCCTGGTCGTGCTGGTCGCCCCCCTGTTCATCGCCGAGACCGCCCGCCAGCCCGGCCATTTCGATGTGACCGGCGCGCTCACCTCCATTACCGGCATGGCGTCGCTGGTCTATGCGTTCATCCGGGCCGCCTCGGCGGGCTGGTCGGACAGCCTGACCCTGGGCGCCCTGGCCGTCGCCGGGGCCGCGCTCGGCCTGTTCCTGTTTACCGAGACCAGGGCCAGGCAGCCGATCACCCCGCTCCGGCTGTTCGCCGACCGCAGCCGTTCCAGCAGCTACCTGGCCAGGATGTTCCTGGTCGCGGGCATGTTCGGGATGTTCTTCTTCCTGACCCAGTTCCTGCAGGACATCCTCGGCTTCAGCCCGCTGCGGGCGGGGGTGGCGTTCCTGCCCATGACGATCATCGTCTTCGCCGTCTCCCGGCTGTCCGCCCGCCTGCTCGGGCGCCTGGCACCCGGGCCGTTGACCGTGGCCGGCACGCTCCCGGTCATCGCCGGGATGGCCTGGCTGTCCCGGATCTCGCCTGGCACGGCCTACCTGCCCGGCGTGCTGGGCCCGATGATCCTCCTCGGGTTCGGGCTGGGAATCGCTTTCGTGCCACTGACCACCGCGGCGCTCGCGGGCGTGCGGCCGGAGGACTCCGGTGCCGCGTCCGGCATGGTGAACGTGATGCAGCAGGTCGGCGGGGCACTCGGGCTAGCCATTCTGGTCACCGTGTTCGGCGCGGCGTCGCGGGCCGCGGCGCGGCATCCGGCGGGGGGCCTGACCAGGCTCGCGCGGGCTCACGGCGAACTCGTGACGGGCATGGCGCACGCGTTCACCTTGTCCACGATCTTCGATGTGTGCGCACTGCTGGTCGTCCTGGCCGGGCTCAGCAG
>DAIRVB010000136.1:0-9105 GCA_036803065.1 Streptosporangiaceae bacterium | reverse complement strand
GCCCGTGTCAAGACCGACGCTACTCCAGCGACGCCGCAGAGAACGGAAGCTGCGGCGGCGAAGACGCTCAACTTCGGGTGTTGTTGTCCATGGTGTCAGGAGTAGCTGCGCTGTGGTTCGAAGTCGCCGCACCTGCCGGGATATGCGTGTCGATACAGTGCCTGGCTTCGCGCAGGATCTTTGGCATGACCGAGCTGCCACAGCGGGTAACAGTAACTCCAGAAGCGGTTGCCTACCCGCCGCAGTCGTGACTTCGAATCAGGTGAGGATACTTTGGGCTCGGTCAAGGCGGAACCCTTCGAGACGCAGCGCCTCTACCTGGAGCCGCTGACCGAGCAACACGCCGAACGCTTGGTGGGAGTGCTGTCGGACCCGGCACTGCATAGATTCATCGAGGGAAAGCCGGACACGCTGGACGAACTGCGTGCCAGATACCGGCGGATGGCGGCCGGGCCGCCGAATCCGCGGGTTTCCTGGTGCAACTGGGCAGTCCTGTGGAAGCCCGGGCGGGAGCCGATCGGCACGCTGCAGGCGACCGTCGTGAACCGGGGCGATGAGCTGGTCGGGGAAATCGCCGGAGTCATCGGCACCGCGTGGCAGAACAAGGGAGTGGCGCGGGAGATGACGCACGGCCTGATCAGCTGGATGTCGGAGAAGGGAGTGGCCCGGATCATCGCTCATGTTCACCCGGAGCACGGTGCCTCGTCTGCCGTGGTGGCGGCGCTGGGGCTGGCGACGACGCCGGTCCGCGTGGACGGAGAGGTGGAATGGGAGCTGAAGCTTGACTGACCGGGTATCCCTGGCTGGCAGGGCACCGGTGACCGGCGGGCTATGACGGGGGCCGCCGGGCGCCAGCCCCTTGAGCGGTTCTACGCCGAGGAATTCCTTCCCCACGTGCCTGGCGGTCTGGTGCTCACCAGGATCTCCCGCACCATGGACCGGTTTCAATTGGTCGACGATGGACGAATACGGCGGAAGAAATCCTGAATTCCCTATCTGGATATATCGCGACGATTTTCGGCGTAGGAAACTAGTCATTCGGTGCCAACACCGAGGTCGTCGGTGGAGCGCAGCGCTCGCAGTGCTGCGGTGTCCCACGTGGCCTGGCGGCTTGCCGGTACGCAGGCCGCGATGGCGCCTGAGTTGTTGGCGCCGATGAAGGCCCACCCGGCTCCCGTGGCACCGTTGTGCCATGCGTCGGGTCGGTGGGCCTGCGGTCCGAGCATCCAGCACCAGCCGACGCATCCATTATTCATCGCAGCGCGCGGGGTCAGAGCATCAGCGGCAGCGGCGGGAAACGGTGATTCGCTCGGTCGAGCAGCGACCCATGCCAGTCGCAGCAGATCGCCGACCGTTGCCCGCAAGCCGCCGGCTGGTGCGAACGCTCCTAGATCCCATGCCTCCCCGGGGGCGACCAGGGCAGACTTCGGCATGTCCCCGCTGCTGGTCATGCGTAGTGGCGTGAGTACCCGGATTCGGGCGAGGTCCCAGTACGGCATCGTCGCCGCGGCCGCGAGCGCGTGCCCGAGCAGGGCCACGCCCAGATTGCTATAGGCAACTCGCCCCGGTCTGCCGGGCCGTACCCGGCGTGTGTCGCGGATCAGACGGGGAAATGACACGCCCCGGTAAGGATCGCTGGGGTGTGCCAGCGCCCGGAGTAATGTGGCTGCCGGGAGGCGCGGCAGGCCGCTGGTGTGGGTGGCCAGCTCGGCTAGCGTGGCACGACCGGCCGGGCCCGTCCCGGGCACGAACCGGTCCAGCCTGTCAGAGCTGGAGACTTCACCTGCATCGATGGCCAGTGCCAGCAGCAGCCCGGTCACCGCCTTGGTGACCGAACCGGCTTCGAATACGGACGTGCCCGCGACTGGCCCCCAAGAGCAGATAGCTGGTCCGGATCCGGCTACCCGACAGGCGACGGCACCGCGCCTGGCACCCGCTGACTGGAGAGCGTCCCGTAGCCGACTCGCTCCGCCCGCCGCCTCCACGCGACAAGCATCCCGGCTCAGGCCGGTCTCCGAAAGCCCCGCCTACCAGCGTTCGCGTGCTTCGGCGCCCCGATTGCCCGATCCCGCGCGGTGAGCTCAAGCGCTAGTTGCTGGAGGTCGCTTACTCGCGGCGTTTCTCATGGGGGCTTGCCGGGAGGATCGAGGAAAGGTTTGGCGAGTTCGTCACCTCCGACGACAACGAAACTCGCCAATGTGATCGACTATTTCGTGTTGCAGCATCGGTTGCATGACGGCCGGACGGTGGTCGAGCGACGGGTTCTTAGCGGCCGGTGTTTGTCGCCGCTGTGGTTTCACTGGTGTTCCGGGGGTTGGGTACCTGGAGCTGCGTGATTCTGCCTTTGGACACGCCGAGGAGAATGGCGGGTGTCGCTGACTGGCAACTGCCCGGCGAGTTCGCGGGTCTCGCTGGCCACTTCAGCAGCGTTGCGCTCGATTTCCCTGCGCCTGGCACGCAGCTTGCTTGAGCGGGCGTCGAGGCGGGGGTCACCGGTGCGGTATTCGAGGTCGAGGTCAAGGCTGGCTTCGGCGCTGCGCGGGAGGTCTTCGACCATGCCGATGACCTCGCGGATGTTGCGGTCCAGTGCGCGCAGGGTCTTTGCCCAGGTGTGAGTGCCGGGAAGGGCCGGGACATCGGCCATCCAGCCATCGCCGTCTCGGACCTGCGTGCGATCCGGCTCTTCCGAGGTGGTCTCTCCGAGATCGCCGTCAGGGGATGGGTACCGATGACAGTCAGCCAGACTCGCCGTGGACGGTGGAACGCGGTCACCTTTGGCCCGGTGCTGGGCCGTGTGACCTGCGGGACCGTTGTGGCCGCCGGAGCCAGCGTCATCCGCGCTATGCGCCGACCCGCAGCCGACATCGTCCGGGATCTCTGACGGCAGCTGCGCCTGGGAAACAGGCTCGGACGTGGCGGTCACTGCACGGGCGCTGTAGAGGGGGACCCGCGGCAGCAGCATAACCTTGCGCTGGGCGGAGATGCCTTACCCATGGAGAGGCCGCACGGGTACCTCGCTGGACCATGGCGCGCCGCCGTCACAGAACTATGAGGGAGACGCGAGTATGAGCATCGACAGGCCTGAGATCGACTTCCCTGGGGGCGAGCCGCCGGCCGATCTGCAGATCACCGATGTCTGGGAAGGTGATGGCGCCGTGGCGAACGCGGGTGACATGGTCAACGTCCACTATGTTGGGGTCGCGTACTCCACGGGCGAGGAGTTCGACGCCAGCTGGGACCGAGGCGCTCCTCTTGAGTTCAAGCTCGGCGTGGGACAGGTCATCGCCGGCTGGGATCAGGGTGTGCAAGGAATGAAGGTCGGCGGCCGCCGCCAGCTGATCATTCCACCGGGTCTGGCCTACGGAGACCGGGGCGCCGGGCACGCGATCGCGCCGGGCGAGACCCTGATCTTTGTGTGCGACCTGGTCTCGATCTGAAGGTCGCTAGGGCACGATCACCAGCGGTACCGGTGAGTGGCGGGAAAGGCTGACGGCGACCGAACCGACCACGCGGTGCATGGCATGGGACGAACTCCCGACCACGATCGCCACCCTCCCACTGGCGTTGGCGTCACGGATGTCCTTGGCCACCGCAATCAGCTCGTCCGCGATCATGCCCTGGCGCCGCACGAACCCCCAGCTCTCAGCGTGGCCGCGCAGCCGCTCGCCGGCCTCGGTACGAAGCTCCTGCTCGACCTCGTCGAAGTTGATCTCTATTTCGGCCAGGGCAGCAGCGGACACGATGCCCGCGCCGGGCATGTGAGCCACGTACACCACCTCGATCCGGCCCACGCGACGGCGGCCCGGACCATTGAGGTGCCAGGCCAACCGCGGCGGGCTCGTCATCGAGCAGGCGCTCCGGGAGCGCCTGCTCCCCTTCTGCTCCGATGTCAAAGCCATGCTCTGCATGGCGGCTAATGCAGTTTTGCGTGCAACTCTTAATGCAATTTTCTGCGCAACTCGATGCGTTTCCCGGCCGGGAAACGCCGGGTGCTTACGGGTGATACCGGTCATACGAGCGAGCATTGCGCAAACATGGGTGCCGGCGATTTTGGACGGGTTCAGCGCAAGATGGCTGTGCCGATGTCTGGGGCGCATAATCGATGATGTACTTGGGTACCCCCTGGCATATCTAAGTATCAATTGTATTGACACCACCGCCGCAACCGGCCATGGCCCCGAGCCAGCGCTCAGGTGCTGCTGCGGAAGGGGGACCTGACATGCACTGTCAGGTGAGGGTGAACCTGCGGGCTAAAGAGCTCGGCCGACTGACCACGGCTCGGCAGGGCCAGTACTCATGCTGAAGGCCCAGCGATCCGCTGCTGTCCCGGTCCTGACCTTCGCGGCCGAACCGCGCGGCGCACCACCGCCGGTACTGTGCGCCGGTGCCGACGGTGACCTCGCGCTGCGACCCGCCGGCGGCGATCCGATGCTCGTCCTGCGCCGGTGCCGTGACGTGGTGGCCTCCCTGACTGACACCGCCCATTTCGGCATGGCAGGCGTCACCGGCTCGGGGGAGGTGCGCGGCTGCCCGCTGACGGGCGCGGAAATGCAGTCGCCAGACGGCGGTCTGCTGAACATGAACCCGCCGCAGCTGCGCGTGTACCGGCGGCGGATCAATGGCCTGTTCACGCACCGCGCTGCGGCCGCGACCCGCCCGGCCATCCAGGCGCTCACCGCCCACCTCACGGCAGCGCTCGCCGCACACCACACCGCTGATGCACTGGCCGCGTTCGCGGAACCGTTCACCGCCGGGGCGGTCTGCGAAGCCATGGGCATCCCCCGCGGGGACTGGGAGCAGATCCTGGAATACTCCCGGGTCGCGTTCGCGGTCGTGCCCAGCCCCGGCGCGACAGGTGACGTGGCCGCCGCCTGGGATGACCTGTACGGCTATTACGAGCCGATGGTGGCGGCGAAACGCGCGCGGCCTGATGCGGCGTTAACGTCGCAGATGACCGCGGCGCTAGACGGTTTGACCACCGCCCAGATCGCCCACACCATCGCCACCGTCTCCAACGGTTTCGGCGCGATCCTCCCCGTCCTCGCCGTCGCCCTCACCGAAGTAGCGCGCCGGCCTCGGATCATCGCCGCGTGCCTGCGGGGTGAGCAGTCCTGGGCGGCGGTGGCTGCGGATCTGCTGCGCTACCGGGCCATGTTCTCCGTCGCCCTGCCGCGCATCGCCCTGGCCGACACCTGGCTCGGCGGGCGGCTCATCCGCGAAGGCACGACCGTGCTGCCGTCGCTCATCGCCGCCGCCCACGACCCGGCCGGGGCGCCGTGCAGCATCGCTTTCGGGGGCGGCCCTCATTCTTGCCCGGGTGCCGCGCTGACGCGAGCGTGGCTAGCGACCGCGCTCGCGGGATTCTTCGGGACGTTCCCGGCCGCGCGGCTGGCCGACAGCAATCTGGACTGGCAGCAGGGAACATTGTCGGTCCCGCGGGAGATAACGCTGGCGCTGCGCTGACAGGTGCCTCATTCGCCGATGGCGCGGGCGGCGTAGCCGGCGACGGCGGCCCTGATCGCCGCGACCATCGCGGCGCGGTCTCTCGGGAACGGGTACTTCCCGTCCGCATCAGCGAACGTCGTGTCGTACAGCAAGTGAGCGGCGGCCTCGGTCCAGCCGGGGCTGTTCAGGAACACCGCACCCGAGTATTCGTGGCGGTTGATCCCGAACCCCGGCCTGGTATTCACGGCCACGACATCGGAGCCAGTGAGCCGGCCTTTGCTGAACTCGGCGGACACCGGGCCGAGGCGGGTGATGAGGTCCACGGTGTGCTCGTTCATGGGCGCTCCCAGTGGCAAGCCCCTCGGACATCTCTTGCCTAAGGGTACCCATGGACATCCGCGGTAATCGCACGGCCATCCAGGGGCATATCAAGAATGTACTGGAATAGCCCCGGCGGGTCCAAGGTTGCGCTAAGGTCCCGCGACATGACGACGATGATCGACTTGAATGCGGACGCTCCCGCCTAAACTGCAATTCGCGGCGATACTCCCGGGGAAAGATTCATTCAGGCGAGATTCCGCCGCGCCGGGCGATCCCCAGTGAGCGCACCCTTTCACGTCGGCGGTTCACCGGAACACCAGCTTGCCCACGGAGATCGTGTTGGTGATCATCCCGGTGCCGTACATGAGATCGGCCACCCGCTGGACCTGCCCGACACTCAGAAATGTCGGGTACTGCCCGATCGTGACGAGGGCGGCTTCCCGGGAGGACATCCCCGGCAGTGTCCGCAGAACTGTCCGCACCGTCCCGAGCTGGGCCGTACTGGCCGTCGCCGCATTGAGCGCGGACCGGAAGCCCGCCACGGCTTCCGCATGACCGCGAGCGAAGCCGGCCGTGGTGAAGTACCCCGATAGCGGCAGGCTGGCGGTAACGCCGCTGCATGCGTCGAGCAGTTCGACCGCCCCGAGCTCAGTTTCGGCCTGCAGGATGTAGGGCTGTGTCGTCACGATCGCACCGACCGTGTGATCGCGCAGGGCATTGATCATGCTGCCCGGCGCCATGGCCTTCCACTGGACGCTGGGGGGGCTCACGCCGTCGCTCTGCAGAACCGCCTCGGTCGCCAGCGTCTCGCTGTTGTACGGGGCGTCGGCTGAAAAGGGGGCGAGTTCCGTCTGCGGGGTGGCGACAGCTTGGCCCTCCAGGTCCTGTGGGGCCTTGATAGTCGAGCCGGGCAGGGTGAGAACCTCCATCACGCCCGGCGCCGCATCGTACCCGTCCGCGATCAGCCGTAACCCGGCATGGGCCGCAGGGGCTTGCAGGTAGAGCAGCCCGGCGTAATCGCCGCTGATGACGTCCGCTTGACCGCTGCTCAACGCGGCATAAGCCTGCGCGAGGGTCTGGTACGTCCGCACCGTCACGTGCACGCCATGCTCGGTGAACAGCCCGTCCCCGACGGCCACCTGCAGCGGGGCGTTCCCAACGTTCGGCACGACCGCCACCGTGATCTGCTGGCTCCCCGCCGCCTGGCCCGACGAGGCCCATGGCACCTGGCAGCCCGCCGCGAGTAATGCCAGTAAGGCCGACACCAGGGTTAAGCCGGACCGGCGCATCATGTCGCCACGCCCCACACGGGCACTAGCCCGAACGAGCCTCATGGAGCCTCCTTTATAGTCCTATATACTAACTAAACGGACAAAAGTGGCATTCTCGAAGTACGCAAGTAATGCCATGGCCCCGGCTCCCGCTTAGATTAGCCCGTCCGGGCGATCCGCGTCCCTGAAACCGATATCGGACAATAGTCACATGGACCCTAAGGGTGCATTTTCGCAACAATCGTAACAGTTGCCATGGGACGGGCTGCCGGGCGTTAGAGTTGGCCCCTGACTGTGTTGAGGATGGCCGCGGGCAGAATGGTTGGCCGAAACGGTGCCGCTACCTGGCTCCGTATCGGCGCCCGCGGCTCAGTATGCGCCGGGGGGCGAGAGGTGCGATACTGTGCGGTCCAGGCAAGGGCGTACAAGCGCGGCCCATGACGCGACCCCCCGGTCATCGGTGCAGGTCGCCACTGCACCACCAGATGTGGCTCCTGGCCGGGGCCGGTCATCACCCAATGGCAGCGCGCCAGGCGACACCGGCGCGGTGGACGGCGACGCCGCGCCCGAGAGCAGCGTATCCACGGCCCCAGTTCCGATGCGGCACGCCTTCCGCTATGCGCTGAAGAACTGGCGGGTGCGGTCCCGCCTCCGGCTGCTGGTCCTCCTGCCCGCGTTAGCGGCTGTGATTCTCGGCGGCGTCAGCGTGGCTTCCTCCGCGCGCAGTGCCGTGGGCTATCAGCGGGTGGAGCAGTTCTCGAGGTTGGGTGGCGAGATCACTAACCTGATCCAGGCGCTCCAGGCCGAACGCGAAGACACCATCAGGTACATAACGATAGGCCCAGGCGGAGGCGGTCGCGGCTCACTGAGCTCGGCGGCCGCACCCGAGCTAGCGGTCCTCGCCCAGGATCATCGCGCCACCGATCAGCTCGCGGCCCGGGTGCGGAGCCTGGCCGGGACCATCGGCACGTCCTACCCGGCGGTGGCGCAGCACGAGGCCCAGGGAGCGATCATCGCGATGGATGGGCTCCAGGCCCTCCGCGGCGTCGCGACCGGCACCCAGATTCCCGCGGTGGTGGTGATCCAGGAGTACGCCAGCACGATTGACCAGTTACTCGCGCTTGAGGATGAAATCGCAACGGGGAGCAATGACGCGGCGCTGGTGGACACCGTCCGGGTCGTGGGGCTGATCTCCGCCGCGAAGGAAGAAGTATCGCAAGAGCAGGCGATCCTTACCTCAGCTCTCACAACGGACCTGGTGGGTGCGACCCAGTTCCAGCCCGGCCAGCTTTCCGCCATCAACGCGGCGCAGGCGCAGCAGCAGGCTGACCTGGCCCAGTTCAGCCTCACCGCCACAGGCAGCCAGCGCCAGCTCTACGAGAACGCGCTGTCCTCGGCACCGGCCGACCACGCGCAGGCGCAGGTGCAGCAAGCAATCGCCCAGGCGCTGGGCGGTGGCTCCTCGGCGGAGAACCCAGCCTTCACCAATGCTGCCAGCGGTTCCGCGTACCTGGTGGCCAGCCTGCACACGGTCGAGCAGGGATTCATGTCCTCGATCCTCGGTCAGAGTGGCTCGCTGCGGGACAGGGCGATAACGTCGGCGCTCACTGAGGGCATCGCGGTGATGCTGGTGCTGGCCCTGGCGCTGCTCTTCACCATGGCCGTGGGTCGCTCGATGACCCGCCCGCTGCACCAGTTGCGGACCGGTGCGCTTGAGGTGGCGGGGGTGCGGCTGCCGGAGACTGTTCGCTGGATGAGCGGGGGCGGCGCAGGCAGGCCGCTGGAGGTCGAGCCCATCGACGTGGACTCCACCGACGAGATCGGAGAGGTCGCCCGGGCGTTCGACCAGGTCCACAGGGAAGCGGTGCGGCTGGCGGCCAACGAGGCGGCGCTGCGCGGGAACATCAACGCCATGTTTGTGAACCTCTCCCGCCGCAGCCAGTCGCTTGTGGAACGCCAGATCCGCCTCATCGACGACCTGGAGCAGGGCGAGCAGGATTCCGAGCGGCTCGGGAACCTGTTCCAGATGGACCACCTCGCCACCCGCATGCGCCGCAACTCCGAGAAC
>DAIRVB010000135.1:0-9132 GCA_036803065.1 Streptosporangiaceae bacterium | reverse complement strand
GCACGCGGCGGGCAGGCTCACCCAGCAAAGCATCCGGCGGCGTGGTCGGCGGCGGCTCCGGTTCCGCTCCCGCCTGCTGCTGACCCTCGCAACCGTGACGGCACTCTGGCTGCTGATCGGGTTTTCCCTGCCCCACAACGGACTCCTGATCGCCGCTCTCCTCCTGATGCTCGGGTTGATGGGCCTTACTGTCGGCGTCGTGGTCGCCCTGGTGTGGCTGGCCCGCCGCGCCTGGCGGCGTGGAGCCTGGCTGGAAGGCCTGCCCGTGCTCGTCGGCCTGCCCTGGCTCGGCCGAGCGGTGTGGGCAGGCCGCGCGGTGTGGCGTGCTAGAGGCCGGTTCGGCCCGGCATACCCGGCCAGCCGCGACTACCCAGGCAGCGCCTGAGCACAGCGCCGGTCACGGCCGCCAGCAGACCCGGTCCACGGCCACCAGCAGACCCGGTCAGGAACGGACCGCGGCGCGCAGCGGGACGACCAGGTAGCGAAACTGCGGGACGCCCGCAAGGACGGCCCGGTCTTCACTCTCCTGTGCCCCACTGCCCTGTGCCTCACTGACCTGTGCCCGGGTGATCAGGGCTGGCTTGGCCGGGCTGGTGAACTCCAGCCTGAGCAGACCTGGATCAGTTGGTCCTCCCGCGCCGGCATCCCCCAGGCCGGCACCACCCGGGCCGGCATCCGCCGTGTCGGCAGATCCAGTGCCCCCAGATCCAGTGCCCCCGGATCCACTGCCGCCAGAGCCGCTGCCGCCAGCGGAATCCGCCGCGCCGGCACGGTCTGCCGCATGCCGCGGATGGGCCTGTGCCGCCGCGGCGACCAGGCCATCGAGCAGGTAATGCGGGTTGAAGGAGATGACCGGCTGGTCGCCGTGGAATTCGGCGGTGACGGTTTCCACGGCGCGTGCCCGGCCCTCGGTCTGAGCCTCGACGACGACCGAGCCCGGGCCGAACGCGAGCCGCACCGGGCTGGCCCGGTCAGCGACGAGCGAGACACGCCTGACCGCCTCCGTGAACGGCCCGGCGGGCACGTCCGCCCGGCAGCCGAACTCGCTGGGGAAGCGGGAACGGTACCTGATGAACTCGCCGCCGATCAGCCGGGCAGTCAGCCGACGGCCGCCCATCCCGAAGCTGATCATTCCTTCGGCCGGCCGCGGCTCCTGGTCTGAGCCACCGCCGGTCTCGAAACCGATCGACACGGGCGAACCTGGCGCCATCGTCCTGGCCGCGTCGGCCAGCGTCCGCGCCGGGGCCAGGGCGACCGCGCGCAGGCCGGGCCGCACCGGGTGCCACTCCATCTCCCGCACGGCCAGCCGGTACCGGTCCGTGGCCGCGAGGGTCAGGGTCTCGCCCTCGATATCCAGGCAGACGCCGGTGAGCATGGGCAGGGTGTCATCGCGGCTGGTCGCAGGCAGCACCTGGCCGATGGCAGCGGCCAGGTCGCCGCCGTCGACTGTCCCGGCCAGCGGCGGCGGCTCGGGGAGCGACGGATACTCGTCGCCGGGCAACTGGACGACGGTGAACTCCGCGCTTCCGCAGGTCAGGTTGACCACATCGCCGTCCGCGGCGAAATCCGCGGCCAGCGCAGGCAGGCTGCGGGTGATCTCGGCGAGCAGGCGGCCCGGCACCAGAACCGCTCCCGGCTCCTCGACCTCGGCGTCCAGGTGCGCCGTGGCGGACACCTCGTAGTCGAAGCAGGACAAGGTCAGCCCATCGCCGGCCTCCAGCCGCAGGCCGGAAAGGACCGGCACTACCGGACGTGACGGCAGGGCGCGTGCCACCCACGCGAGAGCGTCCGCCAAGGCGTCGCGCTCGACCCGGAACCTCATGCCACCGCCTCCGACCCGTGGCGCCGATCGCCGCCACGACCCCGATCCTGGCACGACCCGCCGACAAACAGCGAAGCGATGTGGCCCGGGGCTCCGGGGATTGCCCGCCGGGCCAGCACAGCGAAGCGATGTGGCCCGGGGCTCCGGGGATTGCCCGCCGGGCCAGCATGTTGCCCGGGGGCTCCGGGGGTTGCCCCGGAACCCCTGGGCGGCACCAGTCAGGTCAGACCAGGCCCGGCGGTGCGGACGCCAGGGTTGCCTCGATCGCCGCCGCGAGCGCCCGTGCCGACTCCGCGGTGAGCTCGACCGCCACCCGCGCCGAGGGACCCTGCCCCGGGTTACGGAAGTCGATGTTCAGCGTGTGCTCCGCCGTCGCGTGCACCGGGTGATCGAAGTAGACAGTCGCCTCGCTAAGCGCGAACCAGCCGGACGCGCCCTTCCCGCTCCCGTCCATCTCGACTTTCTCGGTGAGGTACGTGCACATGGCCAGCCTCCCTTTCAGGCCGCCAGGTAGCGGCCGTAGAAGTCCCAGATCTTCCCCCAGCCGTCCTTGGCGGCCTCAGGCCGGTAGGAGGGCCGGTCCACGGCGAAGAACGCATGCCCGGCGCCTTCGTAACTGTGGAACTCGAACGGCTTGCCCGCGGCCGCGAGTGCCTTTTCCAGCTCGGCGACCTGGTCCGGCGACGGGTGCTGGTCGTCGGCGCCGAACAGGCCGAGCAACGGGCAGGACAGGTCCTTGGCCAGGTGCACGATCGGTCCCACCTTCAGCGGCATGCCCTCGGGGGGCGTGCCGACGACGAAGGCACCGTAACAGTCCACGGCCGCATCCAGCGGCAGGCTGACGGCCGCCAGGAACGACTGGCGCCCGCCGGAGCAGTACCCGATCGTGCCGGCCTTGCCGTTGGAGTTGGGCTGTCCGCGCAGGAAGGTGACGGCCCCGAGCACATCCCCGACCAGCCGCTCATCGGGCACGCCGCCCTGTGCGCGCGCCGTGGCCGCCGCGTCGTCCGGGCTCGCGCCGGGCGCCTCGCGGGTGTACAGGTTCGGGCAGATGGCGTTGTAGCCATGCGCGGCGAACTTCCGGGTGATCTCCTTGGTCCCTTCGTCATAGCCGGGCATGTGGTGGATCACCACGACACCGCCGAACGGGCCGGGGCCGAGGGGGCGCGCGAAGTACGCCTCGATACGGTCCCCGCCATGTCCGGTGATGGTGATGGTCTCCGCCATCGTCGCGTCATACATCCGTGTCCTCTTCCTCTGCGGTTGCGCTGGTCCTCTGCGGTACCACTTGCCTGCGCTGCGCTCGTTCCTGCGCGGGGCGCCCAGGCTCGGCGCCGTAGCACCCCGCTCCCTGGGATATCACCTGCGCCCAGGTGCGGAGCCGACGCCCCCCGGTGAGAGACTCCCCCCATGACGTACCTCGCCGCGCAGGATCGCTACAACCAGATGCCATACCGCCGGTGCGGCCGCAGCGGACTGGACCTCCCCGAGGTCTCGCTCGGCCTGTGGCAGAATTTCGGCGACGACCGGCCGATCGACACCCAGCGGGCCATCCTCCGGCGCGCCTTCGACCTGGGCGTCACGCATTTCGACCTGGCCAACAACTACGGCCCGCCGTACGGCTCCGCCGAGATCAACTTCGGCCGGATCCTCCGTGAAGACCTTCGCCCGTACCGCGATGAGCTGGTCATCTCGACCAAGGCCGGCTACGACATGTGGCCGGGCCCCTACGGCGACCACGGGTCGCGCAAGTACATGCTGGCCAGCCTGGACCAGTCGCTGGCCAGGATGGGCCTGGACTACGTGGACATCTTCTACAGCCACCGCAGCGACCCGGACACGCCCCTGGAGGAGACCATGGGCGCCCTCGCGACCGCGGTCACCTCGGGCCGGGCGCTGTATGCCGGGATCTCGTCGTACTCAGCGCAGCGGACCGAGCAGGCCGCCGCGATCCTCCGCGAGATGGGCGTCCCGCTGCTGATCCACCAGCCGTCCTACTCGATGCTCAACCGCTGGATCGAGAAGGACCTGCTGGACACGCTCGGCACCGAGGGCATTGGCTGCATCGCCTTCTCCCCGCTCGCCCAGGGCGTGCTGACCGGCAAGTACCTGGGCGGCATTCCCGGCGGGTCCCGCGCCACCCGGGGCGGATCCCTGACCCAGGACCAAATCTCCGAACGCACCCTCACCCATGTCAGTGCCCTCAACGACATCGCGCGCGAGCGCGGCCAGACACTGGCCCAGATGGCACTGAGCTGGGCGCTCCGCGACGAGCGGGTGACCTCGGTGCTGATCGGCGCGAGCAGCGTGGCGCAACTGGAGGAGAACCTCGCCGCGGCCGGCCATTCCCAGTTCACCGACGAGGAGCTGGCCGCGATCGACGCTCACGCGGTCGAGGCGGGCATCAACATCTGGGCCGCGTCGAGCGCACGCTGACGCACAGCCAACGCGCGCCCCGCATGCAGGTTTCATGATCAACGAAACTCCGTGACACATGGGCCCCGGAATATTCGTTGATCATGAAATGGGCCGTTCGTTAGGCCGGCGTGATCCCCTGCGGGAAGCGGAACACCTGGTCCGGGTCGTAGGTGGCCTTGATGCGGGCCAGCCGCGGGTAGTTGGCGCCGTAATACGCCTCGCGCCAGTCGGCCAGATCCGGGTCCAGATAGTTCTGGTAGGCGTGCCCGCTCGCGTAGGGGTGCAGCGTGGAGTAGAACTGCCGCAGCCAGGCCCGCTGGCTCGCCACCTCGCTGTCTGGCGCGCCCCAGCGCCAGCTCGTCGAGTACTGCGCGAGGAACAGGGCGTCCCGGTGCACGAAAGCGGTGGCCGCCGGGTCGACCTGGTTGACCGCGCCGCCGAGTGCGTCGAAGGCGATCGCCCCCACCCCGCTGGCCGCGCCGGGCACGGCCCGGACCCGCTCGATCCCGCTGACCAGCGCCTGGATGGCGACTGGCGGAAGCCTGCTGGTGAAGAAATCAGATTTGCCGTACGAGGGCTCGCGGGCGACCTGCCCGTTCGCCGTCTGCGTGGGCAGGTGACACTGCGAGACGCTCAGGCCCGCGCAGCCCGCCTCCACCATCATCGCGTGCAGGTACGAGGTCTCGGCCATATAGGGGCTGGCCGGAGCGGAACCGACAGCGGCGTACAGCGTGCTCAGCAGGCCTGGCACGGCGCTGACGGTGCCCAGGTAGGTACCGCCGACCTGGACGGTGGGCAGCGCGCCGTGGGGCGACGCGATCAGGTGCAGGTTGGACCACAGTGTGCCTGGCGTGGACGGCACCCAGGACTGCCAGCCGTCCACCACCTGGGCCGCCTGTGACCATGGCCAGGACAGGAAGAAGACAACAAGCTGGGACAGCTGGTGAGTGCGGAAGGTGAACGAGGTGACCACGCCGAAGTTGCCGCCGCCGCCGCCGCGGCAGGCCCACAGCAGGTCACTGTTCCGCTGGGCGTCACAGTCCCGGATCGTGCCGTCCGCGGTGACGATCTGCACCGCTTCCAGGTGATCGCTGGTCAGGCCGTACTGACGAGACAGCACCCCGATACCGCCGCCGAGGGTGAGGCCGGCCACGCCCACCGTGGGACAGGATCCCCCGGGGACAGCGAGGCCGCGGGCGGCGAGGCCGCTGTAGAAGTCGACGAGGCGGGTGCCGGTGCCCACCTGCACGGTCGCGCCCCCGGCGGCCACCCGCAGCGTATTCATCCGGCTGACGTCCACGATCAGGCCCGTGCTGCTCGACCAGCCTCCGTAGCTGTGGCCGCCCGACCGGGCGGCTACCGGCAGGCCGAACCTGCGGACGAAGGCCAGGCAGGCGCTGACATCCTGCGGCGTTCCGCAGTAGGCGATCCCGGCCGGCTCGACCGCGTCGAACCGCGGATCGAACAGTTGCCGCGCCGTGGTGTACCCGGCCTGCCCGGGAAGCACCAGCTCGTCGGTGGACAGGCGGCGGCGGAGCGCCTGCCAGTCCGCCCGGCTGGCCTTGGCGTTAGCGCTGGCGCTCGCGTGAGCGCTGGCGCTGGTGCCCGCGCTGGCGGCCCGGGTCGCGGCGGGACGGTCCGGCTCACTGGCGGCGTGCAGAAAGTAAGAGACGCCCGTGGCGCCAGCCGCCACTCCGGCCAGTATCAGGAAAGCCCGGCGGCCAGACCTGCGGCGGTCCCCCTCGCCGCTTTGGTCCGCATCGGCCGGTTCGGGACCGCTCGTCACGCACCTCCGGGCACCGTGCCGCAACCCACCGCTGCCGCAACCCACCGCTGCCGCAACCCACGGCTGCGGCCTGCTGCCGCGCTCGAAATGGCCGGCCCGCTGCCGAGACAACGAGCTGACCTGACTTCCTGAGTATGAGACGCCCGAAGGGACGGCTCAGTTGTGGCCGGCTAACACTGCTGCCTGACATCAATTTGACTTACTCAACTAGTTGCCCTTATGGTTGACCTACTCAACAGTTGAGTAGCTACTGGGAGGAGGCACGATGGATACCCAACCGGACGAAGACCGGCTCGACCTCGACGTCCTCGACGCGGTAGCCGGGCTGATCGCCGAACTCCTCGCCAGGGGTGAACGGGTGGCCCAGACCTTCGAAGTGCCTGCCTTCTTCATCAAGGCGCTGCACATGCTCGATGGGCCGCTGGCCATGAAGGATCTCGGACGGCGGATGCACTGTGACCCGTCGTTCGTCACGGGGATCGCGGACATGCTCGAGAAGCGTGGCCTGGCCGTCCGGGAAAGCGATCCCGGTGACCGCCGGGTGAAGAGGCTCGTCCTCACCCCCGCCGGCCAGGAACTGAAGCTGCAGGTGGAGCAAGCAGTCCTGGCGCGCATGCCGTGGCGCACCGCGCTCAGCACGGATGAGCGCCGGTGCCTGCTCACTCTGATCCGCAAGATGGCCTCGCCGCTGAGCACCGCCGGGGACACCCCGTACTCTCACGAGGAGGTGGGCAAGCTCCTGGGCACTGCTCCACAGGCAGGCTGACCCTTCGCCCACGGCGGAGCCGCGCAGCAGCGGCGGCTGCCGGGCCGTTAGGTAGCGGTCATTACCCCAGTACAAGCTTCCGCGCGCGGCACAACGGCCGCGGCGCCGGATTTCTACGCCCTCAAAGCAAGGAGACGCCATGTCCACCGCACAACCCGTGGCCGGGCGCGCATCACCTGGCGCCACGCCAGGCCCCGCCCACCGGCACCTCGGCCTGGCTCTCGTGGTCATCGCCACCGCCCAGCTCATGGTGGTGCTCGACGCCACGATCGTCAATGTCGCCCTGCCCCACATCCAGCACTCGCTTGGCTTCTCCGGCTCCGGCCTGGAATGGGTCGTCAACGCCTACGCGCTGACCTTCGGCGGCCTGCTGCTGCTCGGCGGCCGGGCCGGGGACATCCTCGGGCGCCGGCGCGTATTCATCGCCGGCATCATCCTGTTCTCGCTGGCCTCGCTGCTCGGCGGGTTCGCCACCACGCAGGCGTGGCTGCTGGCCGCCCGCGCGCTGCAGGGCGTTGGCGGCGCGATCGTCGCCCCGACGGCGCTGTCCCTGATCACCACCACGTTCCCGGAGGGACCGCCGCGCAACCGGGCGATGGGCGTCTACGCCGCGATGAGCATCGGCGGCGCCGCGGTCGGCCTGATCGCCGGTGGCCTGCTGACCACCTACCTGTCCTGGCGCTGGGTGCTGTTCGTCAACGTGCCGATCGGCGTCATCGTCGCCCTGATCGCACCGCGGGCTCTCGCCGAGTCGCCGCGCCGGCGCGGCCGCTTCGATCTGCCTGGCGCGATCACTGCCACCCTCGGGCTCGCGTCCCTGGTTTACGGCCTGACGGAGGCGGCGACAACCCCGAATGGCGTCTCGCACTGGGGCGACACCAAGGTGCTTGTCTCGCTGGGGGCAGCGTTGGTGCTGCTCGCCTCGTTCATCGTGATCGAAATGCGCAGCTCGCACGCGCTGATGCCGCTGCGGATCTTCAATAACCGGAACAGGTCGGGCGCTTTCCTGATCATGCTGTGCATTGGCTTGGCGATGTTCGGGATGTTCTTCTTCCTGACCATCTTCGTGCAGACCGTGTGGGGGTACAGCGCGCTGGGGTCCGGCATCGCGTTCCTCCCGATGGTGGGCCTGATCATGCTGATGGCCGGGATCAGCTCCCAGCTGGTGCCGCGGATCGGCGCCCGGCCGCTGCTGCTGGCCGGATCGGCGATCACCGCGGGCGGCATGTTCTGGCTGTCGCGGATCAGCGAGCACAGCACGTACGTCAACGGCCTGCTCGGCCCGATGATGGTCACCGCGGCCGGCCTGGGCCTGCTGTTCATGCCGGTCACCCTGGTCGCCTTGTCGAAGGTCGAGGACCGCGATGCCGGCCTGGCCTCGAGCCTGCTCAACACCGGCCAGCAGGTCGGCGGCTCGATCGGCCTGGCCCTGCTCGGCACCGTGGCCTGGACCACCGTCTCCAATACGGCCAGGAACTCGGCTGCCGCCGCGGCGGCGGCAGCCAAGGCCGGCCACCCGTTGCACGGAACGGCTGCTCAGGTGAAAGCCGCGATCTACGATCACGCGCTGGCGGTCGGGTTCTCCCGCGGGTTCGAGGTCTCGGCGGGGATCGCGCTGCTGGCATTGATCATCACGATCGCCGCCATCAGGGTGCGCCGCGCCGATCTGGCCGGCACGGCCCTGCCGGTAGCCGGCGCATCGGCCCCGGAGGAGGTCCAGGTCCCCTTAGAGGCCTGAGATAAGGCACTCCAGCTGGTAAGCCCCGGCCCGCGAACGCGGCCGGGGCTTACGGCTGCCGGGCCCACCAAGCCTGGTCAGCCTTCCCCCTATGACCCAGCACGGGACGGCCATTACGCCCCGCGGCATCCCGGGTTACATTCTATTTACATACTTAGGGGAGGTGGGAGTCATGCGAGTCGTTATCGTCTACGAGAGCCTGTTCGGCAACACCCGGCAGGTCGCTGAGGCAATCGCTGAGGGTATCCGCGATGCGGTGCCGCACGCGCAAGTCAGCTGTGTCCGCGCTACCGAGGCGAACCGCGAGGTGGCGCTGGATGCCGACCTTCTCGCCGTCGGCGGCCCCACGCACATGTGCGGACTGAGCTCAGGCTTCAGCCGGAAAACCGGGCTCAAGGCCGACCAGGCGGCGGCGGCCAGGGAAGCCGGCCATCCGCTGGAGCCGGGCGATGCGGGACCGGGTGTCCGCGACTGGTTCATGGCCCTGCCCAAAGCCGCGGCGGGAAGTCTGGGTGTGGCCTTCGATACCCGCACGGACTCTGTGGTCGTGAACGGCGCGGCGGACGGCATCGCGCTCCGGCTCCGGCAGCACGGTTATGAAC
>DAIRVB010000134.1:0-9150 GCA_036803065.1 Streptosporangiaceae bacterium | reverse complement strand
GGTGCAGCGCGCGCTGCACCTGGGCCAGATCGAACTGATCCTGATGGCCCTGGTCGTATGGGATCTGGGCCAGCCCTCGGGGCGCTGGTGGCGGGGCGCAGGCATCGGCTTGGCGGCGGGCATCAAGCTGGTACCCCTCATCTTCATCCCGTACCTGCTCCTGACCAAGAGGTTCCGGGAAGCCGGGGTGGCCACGGCGGCGCTGGCAGGCACGATAATGGTTGGCTATTCCGTGCTGCCCCGGGCTTCCCGGCAGTGGTGGCTGACCGGATACTTCCTGGACGCCGGCCGGACCGGTGGCGTGGCGTCGCTGGCGAATCAGTCGCTGCGCGGCCTGCTCACCCGCCTGGCCGGCAGCGTGGCCGCCGCGGCGCCCGCATCCCTCGGGATCGCGATTCTGGTCGGGGTGATCGGCCTGCTGGGCGCGGCCGTGCTGCACCAGTCGGGAAGGCCGGTTCACGGCTGGGTGCTCTGCGCCGTAACCGCCCTGCTCGTGTCCCCGATCAGCTGGGACCACCACTGGGTATGGATGGTTCCGGTCCTCGCGGTGTTCGTCGATGCCGCCGTGCGCGCCGAGCGAGTTCAGCGGTGGGCGCGCTGGGCTGCGGCGTGCGCAGTGGCGGCGGTGTTCTTCGACTGGCCAGGAGCCGTGCCCGGCGCTGGCCCGATGGTGCCCCGCGGGCTGCTACCGCTGGTCTATGACCCGGGCAAGCATCCCTACGGCGAGCTATATCACTGGCACGGCTCTGAAGTGATTCTCGGAAATGCCTACGTCCTCGGCGGCGTGGTGCTGTTTATCGCGATGATCGCCACTGCCCTCCGCGGGTGGCCATCCCGGGCCGTTCCCCCGCCCGGCCCAGGCACGGCGGATCCCTTGCCAGCTCCGCCGCAGCCCGCCGCAGGCCCGGAACTGGTCCGGGGATGAGCACCCGCGCGGCACCGCGCTCTCTCGCCATCGGGTCCCCCATGATCGGCCGGCCGACGTAGCCTCATAGAGGCGAGACGTGGCGGGAGGCGGTCATGACCGGTAGGACGGCCAGACGCAGGGTGCTGCGGGTCCGGATCCCGGCCGGGCCGGGCGAGGACGCGCGCGCGGACCTGCTCGCCGTGGAGGAACCGCTGGAGATCCGGGTGGGCGGCGAACCGCTGGCGGTCACCATGCGCACCCCCGGCGACGACATCGACCTGGCCGCGGGTTTCCTCGCCAGCGAAGGTGTCATCGCGTCGCCGTCGGATGTCACATTGATCAAGATGTGCGACGACAACGTGGCCGATGTCACGCTTGATTCCGGCATCACGCTGCCTGATGCCCGGCTGCGCCGGAACTTCGTTACCACCAGCGCGTGCGGCGTCTGCGGTAAGGACAGCATCGACGCGATCCGCGTCCGGGCCAGCTACGACGTGTCCGCCGACCCGGTGCGCGTGTCCCCCGGGATGCTCGCCTCGCTGCCGGACCGGCTACGAGACGCGCAGCGCGTGTTCGCCACGACCGGGGGGCTGCACGCGGCGGGCATCTTCACGGCCGATGGCGCGCTGCTCGCAGTGCGCGAGGACGTGGGCAGGCACAACGCGGTGGACAAGATCGTTGGCTGGGCCCTGCGCGAGCAGCGGCTGCCGCTGGCGGGACGCATCCTGCTAGTCAGCGGGCGCGCGTCGTTCGAACTCGCCCAGAAAGCCCTGGTCGCTGGGATCCCGGTGCTGGCCGCAGTGTCGGCCCCTTCGTCGCTGGCGGCAGAACTCGCGGAGGAGTCCGGCATGACGCTGATCGGGTTCCTGCGGGGCGCCTCGATGAACGTCTACACCGGAGCGCAGCGCCTACTGCCCTGAGCCCCGCGCCCGCCCGGTCCCTGCGTCGGATCCACAGCAGTCTGAAATTTTCCACCGCTCGTACCGGGTCCCAGCACGGCGCTGCAGGCCAGACGGGTGACGGCAGGTGGGCAGCCGACCGGTCCGGCCAGTGCCTTCCCGGGAGCGCGGGGGGCTGGGTACGTTGTGGCCGTCGATCCCGCGGTCCCGGCTGCACCTCTCCCGCCGGGGCCGCCGGGACCGGTGCAGCCGGTCTCCCCGCCGCCCCATGGAGTGCTGCCATGCGGAAGAACCCAGCTCGTCGCGTTCTCGTCCTCTCGGCGGCCGGCGCGCTCGCCGCCGCAGTGCTCAGCGCGGTCCCGGCCGCTTCGGCCCTGGCGCAGGCGCTTCCGGACACCCCTGGTTACAGCTTGCCGCTCGCCTTACAAGAGTCGCTGTATTTCTACGACGCCCAGAAGTCCGGCCCCGCCAGGGCCAATGGCGACCAGCCACTGAGCTGGCGCGGCGACTCCGAGCCGAGTGACAGCTGCGTGCCGCTGGTGCCGAAGTCGGCCGCGGTGCCCAGCGGGGTGAACATGTCGGCCGCGTTCATCGCGGCGAACAAATCCGTGCTGGACCCGAACAGCACTGGCTGCGTGAACCTTTCCGGTGGATTCCACGACGCCGGCGACCACGTCAAGTTCGGCTTGCCGCAGAGTTACGCGGCGGCGACGCTCGGCTGGGGCATGTACGAGTTCCCGCAGGCATACCAGGCGACCGGTACCTGGAACCACGGGCTCGACGAGATGAAGTGGTTCAGCGACTACTTCCTGCGCTCGACGTTCCTGAACTCCTCCGGCCAGGTGGTGGCGTTCGCCTACCAGGTCGGCGATGGCTCGGTTGACCACGACTACTGGGGCCCGTCCGAGTTGCCGAGCCCGACGCTGTACCCGCGGCCGGCCTGGTTCGCGACGTCGCAGACGCCCGCCGCGGATCAGACCGCGAGCGCCGCGGCGGCGCTCGCGGTGGAGTCGCTGCTGACCGCCAGCAGCAACGCGAGCTACTCGGCGGAGTGCCTGAAGTACGCCGAGGCGCTCTACGCCTTCGCACGGCAGTATCCAGGCCTCGGCTACTCCGGAGGCTTCTACAACTCCAGCGGTTACGCGAGCGAGGAAGCGTGGGCGGCAGACTGGCTCTACCTGGCGACCAGCAACTTCAGCTACATCAACGACATCATCTCGACCAACTCCAGCGGTGCCTACAACGGCTACCTGGGCAACATCATCACCAGCCCCGGCTCGACCTGGCAGAACACCTGGGTGATGAGCTGGGATGCACGCTGGGGCGGCGTGTTCTCGGTGCTCGACCCGATCGCGAGCGGAAACGCGAACGTCCCGGCGGCGTCCCAGGCGGCCATCCACTACTTCAACAAGTGGCAGGTCCAGTACTGGTCTCATGTGCCGCATGACAGCACCAGCGACACGAACTTCATCGCGACGACACCGGCCGGGTTTTCCTACCTCACCAGCTGGGGCGCGGCCCGCTACAACACCGCCGCCCAGCTGGAAGCCCTGGCCTACCGGAAGAATTTCCCGACCGATCCGGACAGCGTGCTGTTCAGCAACTGGGCCATGGGCCAGATGAACTACCTGATGGGCGACAACCCCGCGAAATGGTCCTACATCGTGGGATTCGGGAGCACCACACCCGGCGTGGGGTCCGAGGTTGGCGGGACAGCGACCGCCGCGTCACACCCGCACCACGGTGACGCGCAGGGCTCTCTGACGAATAGCCAGAGCAACCCGGCCACCGACCGGCACATCCTGTTCGGCGCGCTGGTCGGCGGGCCCAGTTCCACCGACCAGCCGGACGACGTGACGACCGACTTCGTGCTGAACGAGGTCGCCGTGGACTACAACGCCGCCTTCGTCGGCGCGCTGGCCGGGCTGTACCAGTTCTACGGGCAGAGCCAGACAATGACTGCCTTCACTCCGCCGGCCGAGCCTGCGGGCACCCCGTACTACGCGACCGCGACCCTGAACCAGGACAGTAACCAGGGCACCCAGCTCACTGTCAACGTCAACAACATGGCGGACGAGCCGCCGCACTTCGAGACCGACATGAGCGCGCGGGTCTATTTCGATATCAGCTCGCTCTACGCCCAGGGCCAGACCATCAGCGACATCAGCACGCCCGTGTACTACGACGCGGCCGATCAGATCGACGGCCGGCCCACATCGATCAGCGCCCCGACGCAGTGGGGCGACGCGAACAGCTGCGTCTACTACGTGACCCTCGACTGGACGGGCGATCAGATCGGGCTGCCTCCGTCGCGTGCCTTCGAGTTCGGCGTCAACTCAGCGATCGGGCCGAACTTCAAGTTCTACTGGAGTTCTGCCGCCTCGCCGAGCTTCGCCGGCCTGGCGGCGGGAACCTACGCCTCGACTCCCGACCCCTACATCCCGGTGTACCTCAATGGCAAGCTGGCCTATGGGCAGACGCCGCCGGTCACCGCGGACGAGGGCTGCGCGCCCGGCGGCACGGGCGGCACCGGCGGGACCGGCACGCCGTCGGTGACCGCCGAGTATGAGACCGCCGCCACCGCGGCCACCAGCTCGACCATCAGCAACCAGATAGAACTGGTCAACAACGGCACCAGCGCTGTCCCGCTGTCCGCCCTGACGGTCCGCTACTGGTTCACCGAGGACGGCACCCAGCCGTTGCAGTACTCGTGTGACTACGCGCCGGTGGGCTGCGCCAACGTGGCCGGCTCCTACGCGACGGTGAGCCCGGCGGTCACCGGCGCCGATCATTACCTCCAGATCGGCTTCACGAGCGCGGCGGGGTCACTGGCCCCCGGCGGTAATACCGGCGGCCTGCAGAACCGCATCTACCAGGCCAACTTCGCGACCATGACCCAGACGAACGACTACTCGTTCAACGCCGCCGACGCCAGCTTCACCGCGAACCCGCACATCACCGTTTACGACAACGGCACTCTCATCTACGGCACGGAGCCCTAGCCGACCTGGCGGGGCTTCCAGGAGCCTCACCTGGTCACTGGCACGAGCCGGAGACGTTTCTCAATCTCAGCAGCGTCGAACTGGCCTGCTGCGACTGAGAGGATGAGGTCAAATGCTTCGTCATCAGTCAAGTCCAGGTAATAGCCGTTGATCCTCAGGAAAATCACCGTGCCGAGCAGCGCGAGCCGTTTATTACCATCGACCAGCGCGTGGTTGCATGCGAGCGAGTGCAACAGCGCACTGGCCTTCCCGGCGAGTGTGGGATAAGCCTCCTGCCCAAGGAGGCCGGACCGGGGCCGGTGACACGCTGAGTCCAGCAGGCCAAGGTCGCGCACCGGTCCCGCACCCAGCGCGCCTACCAAGCCGAGAAGATCTTCCAGGCTTAGGTACTCCACGTCAGGGCCCTGATTGGTCACGCCCGGCCGAGCCTGTCGAGGACCTCTCCCCACCGGTCCTGCATCTCGGCGGTGGCCTCGCGCACGCGGGCGGTGTGTGCCACCTCCCGGGCACCGCGGCGGATCGCCCGGAGCACGGCTTCGTGCAAAGACACGTGCTCCGCCTCGGCCAGGGCCTTGAGCAGCGCGCTGTCTTCCTCGTCCAACCTCAGGTTCATCGCCACAGAGTTATGGTACCACTTTGGTACCACTTGGCGTCAGCATACAGGTGGCCCTGTTGCCAGGGCTGCCATGCGGAAACTGCGGGTGCGGCCTACGGGCGACACCAGCGAGGAACCGCGTTGAGGTGGCGGGGCGCTGTCACCCCGTCTGCGCGGAGTCGGCCAGGCCCCAGCGACGGCGGATCCGGCCGTCGGCGATGTTGAAGAGCCCGTCCACCATGATGCCGAGGACCAGGATCACGATCATGATCGTCATCGCTCCTGGCATGTCGGTCTGGTCCTGATCGTTGGAGAGCAGGACGCCGATCGACGAGGTGTTGGCGATGATAACGAGCAGTTCGCCAGCCATCAGGCTGCGCCAGGCGAACGCCCAGCCCTGCTTGAGGCCGGCCACGTAGGTCGGCAACGACGCGGGCAAGATCAGGTGCCGGTACAGCGCGATCCGGCGCAGCCCCATGGTCTTGCCCGCGCGGAGCAGCAGTGGCGGCGTGTAGTCCACGCCTGCGATCAGGCCGTTGGCGATCGACGGGGCGGCGCCCAGCACGATGACGAACAGGATGGCGGAGGTGTTCAGCCCGAAGAAGATGATCGCGAACGGGAACCAGGCGATCGACGGCATGGTCTGCAGGCCAGTGATCAGCGATCCCACCGCCGCGCGCAGCGGCTTGATCCGCGACACCAGGGCGCCGACGAAGGAGCCGATGATCAGGGCCAGCCCGAAGCCGATGACGGCGCGTTTCATGGTGGTGCCGATGGCCGACCACAGCAACCCGTGGTGCGCCTGGCCCCACAGGTCAGGTAGCACTGTGGCGGGCCCAGGGAATACTGCCGGGCTCTTCCAGCCGCTGAGGTAGACGAGCTGCCAGGCACCGAGCACGATCGCCAGGGCCAGCAGCTTCGGCCACACGGCGGCCCAGACCTTCTCCGGGAGCCGGCGCCGCGGCGTGACCTGGACCATGTCCAGGTTGTCCAGCCCGGCGATCGCCGCTGCCGGAGTCTCTGTCGGCGGGGTCCCGTGCGCCGAGGTGTCAACTGCCATGGCGGATCACCTCTTCCCGTAGCTGGGCCTTGATCTTGATCGCCAGATCGACGGTATCGGCCGAGTCCATTCCGCGCGGCCGCTCCAGGTCCACCCTGAAGTCCCCGATGACCCGGCCGGGCCGGCTGCTGAGCAGGACGACCCGGTCCCCGAGGCGGACCGCCTCGCGCACCTCGTGGGTGACGAAGAGCACGCTCAGTCCGCGCCGCCGCCAGAGCCCCTCCAGCACCTCGTGCAGCAAGTCGCGGGTCATCGCGTCGAGAGCGCCGAACGGCTCGTCCATCAGCAGCACGTCCGCTTCCTGGCCAAGCGCGCGGGCCAGCGCCACCCGCTGCCGCATCCCGCCGGAAAGCTCATGCGGCCGCTTGCCGCCGAACCCGCCGAGATGCACCAGTTCCAGCAGCTCGGCTGCCCGGTCACGCCGCTCCGCCCGGGAGACGCCGGTGGCCCGCAGGGCCAGCTCGATATTCCGGGCCGCGGTGAGCCAGGGAAACAACGCCGGCTCCTGGAACATGAGCGCGACCCGGTTGCCGTTGGTGGATATCCCGCCGGATGTCGGCCGGTCCAGGCCGGCCACCAGCGACAGAAGGGTGCTCTTGCCGCAGCCGGAAGCGCCGATGAGGCAGACGAACTCACCGGGCGCGACAGACAGGGACACCCGGTCCAGGGCGACCACGGTCGATGGCCCCCGGCCGAATGTCTTGGAGACTTCGGTAATCCGGACGGCCGCGTCCTGCCCGGTGGTCTGCATCGCGGCATCCTGCCCGGTGTTTTCCGGCCCCGGGCTGCGTGGTCCGGTGTTCGGTTGCCCGCCGTTCTGGAGCACAGTGCTGTCCTGCACGGCAGTACCCTCCTCTGCGCTGTTGCGGGTGACCAGACACGCTGACGCCCCCGGAGGGGTGTCCGGGGGCGCAGCGCGATCTGGGATGACGCTCATCTACCAGCCAACTCAGGAACTCACGTTCGGCTCGCCCGCCGCGGTCAGCAGCGTGTTCAGCGGGCCGAGATCGTAGATGCCGCTCAGGTTCACGGGCTTGAGCAGTCCGACAGCCTCCGCGTGCTTTGCGTCGGTAGCCAGCGAGGACGCGATGGGGTCGTCGGTGAAGGTGATTTCCTTGAACGAAGCGGCCAGGATGGACGACTTCAGGCCCTTGCCGGTGAGCTTGGTCAGCTCGGCGTTGGCGGCCTGCTCGGCCGCGGCCTGGTTTTTGCTGATGTAGTCGTTCGCCTGGATCTGTCCCTTGAGCAGCCCGCTAACCACGCTGGCATGTGCCTTCAGGAACGACTGCGTGACGACCAGGTTGGTGGTGACGAACTTGCCGCCTGGCCACAGGCTGGCCTCATTCACGAGGCGCGTCCCGCCATCGGCCGCCAGTTCGGCGTCATAAGGCGCAGGCTCCCAGCCGCCGGCGATCTGGCCCGACTTGAACTCCAGCACCGCGGCGGAGTTGGGTGTCGTCGGCTTGATGGGGACATCCCCGCCCCCGGTCTCGGTCGTGCTCAGCCCCTGCTGCTTGAGCCAGTAGCGCAGCGCCACATCCTGGGTGTTGCCGAGCGACGGCGTGGCCAGCGACTTGCCCTTGAGCTGGGCCGCGCTGGTGATGCCAGACTTCACAACCAGCGACGCGCCACCCGACGCGGCCCCCGAGATGATCTTGATGGCGCTGTCGCCCGACTTCTGCCAGGCGTTGATCGCCGGGTTCGGGCCCACATAGGCCGCGTCAAGCTGGCCGGCCAGGATCGCGGTCGTCTCCTCGGTCCCGGTGCTGAAGATCTTGACGCTGAGGGTGACGTTCTTGCCCAGGCTCTGGGTGAAGAAGCCCTTGTCCACTCCCACCAGCGCGGGCGCATGGGTGATGTTGGCCAGGAAGCCCAGCCGCAGCGTGACGGGGGCGTCCGCCGGGCTGGAACCAGAACTTGAGGACGACGCGGACGAGCCACATGCGGCCGCCAGCACAGTGACAGCAACTGCTCCTGCCGAGAGTAGCGCTCGTCGCATTAAGGTCCACCTTATCGATCAGGTTGGTAGGTATTACAGAATTAAACCATACGGCGGGGGTGGTCGGCACATGTCGGTTATACGTCCGTCGACCAGCCCTTTTGTCCCATTTCCCGCATGATCAATCACGCTCTGTTCTCGATGCCCGGCGCCTTCGATCGCGGCGTACTCGAGCAGGCAGGCAAGGATTTCGTCATCCAGGTCAGGCAGGCGGGTGCCCGGAATACGAACCCCCCAGGCGCCTAGGGGCCATGTAGATCTGGCTGTCGGCGTACTTGTTCTGCCATACGGCGCCGGATTGACGGTCGCGGAGCACGATTCCGATCATGCCGGGCCTGGTCTTCAAGAAGTCCTCGACCTCCGCGATCCTGGTCCGTATGGCGCAGGAGAACCCAGCGGGAGTGGCGGCCGGGCAGGGCGCCGGCGCGGCCGCCGCCGACGGGGAACTGGCTGACACCGGGGACGGCTGCTGAACGGGCCGCGTGGAGGCTGGCGAGGTCGGCTGGGATCCGGGCATCAGGCTGCACCCGGACAGCGCGCTAACCCCGAGCAAGCTGGCTGCCACCGCGGCCGCCACTACCCGCATGTTCTGGGGCCGCATGTTCTGGGGCCGCATGTTCAGGGGCCGCATGTTCAGGGCGTGGCCTCGACGGTTGGCGCGGGCCCGTAGCGGCCGCGGAAAAGCAGC
>DAIRVB010000133.1:0-9204 GCA_036803065.1 Streptosporangiaceae bacterium | reverse complement strand
CCAGGACGACAGCGCCGATCGCGCCCTGGATGAGGTCATCCCACATGAACCAGAAACGATGCTGACCCGGCGTGCCGAACAGGTAGAGGATCAGGCCAGCCTCCAGGGTCACCCGGCCGAAGTCCATGGCGACCGTGGTTGTGGTCTTGTCCGGCACGTGCGACAGGTCATCGACACCGACGCTGGCAGACGTCATAACAGCCTCGGTGGTGAGCGGGGTGATCTCCGACACCGACCCGACGAAAGTGGTCTTGCCCACACCAAAACCGCCGGCAACAACGATCTTGACCGACGTCATGGCGGTCTCCCCCGCGTTGCCAGGCGCGGGCCTAGAGCTTGCGAAGTCCACTGAGCACCCTTTCGAGCAGGTTAAGATCCGGACGGCCGTGCGCATGGTCGATCTGATGCACCCTGACCAGCCCCTCCACCGCCATATCAGCGATAAGCACACGCGCCACGCCCAAAGGCATCCTGAGCACGGCAGATATCTCCGCCACTGAACGCCAGTCACGACAGAAACCCAGGATGGCCTGGCACTCCGGACTGAGAGTCGAAAGGTCGCGGGCCTCGTAGTGAGAGGCAGCCACCATCGCCTCGATCTGGAGCTGATACCGGGGCTTTGTCCTGCCTCCGGTTACCGCATATGGCCGGACTAGCCCGCTCCCGGCACCATCTGCGCCCCGAGGGCGCCTGTTGCCACCGCCGGCCGGACGTCTACCTCCGGCCGCGGACCAGTCATCCCGGCCTGGCCCGGACACCGGTTTCTCCTGTCACTATCTGCCATCCTTCGACCGAAACCCACCACGCATGTCCGGGGTCAAAGCTCGCCCAACCCGCTCGACGAGCAGCGCCATCTCGTAGGCCACCAGGCCCATATCGCAATCAGCGGACGCGAGCACCGCAAGGCTCGACCCGTCGCTGATCGCCATCACCAGCAGGAGCCCACGCTCCATCTCAACAACAGTCTGGGTGACAGTGCCACCCTCGAACACCCTCGCCGCACCCTGTGTCAGGCTGGTCAGCCCCGAGGTGACGGCCGCAAGTTGATCCACTCGGTCGGCCGGGAAACCGTTCGAGAACGCCAGCGGCAGCCCGTCCGACGAGACGACTATCGCGTGCGCGACAGATGGGACCCGTTCGACGAAGTTCGTGATCAGCCAGTTCAGATCCTGGACCGGACGGGTTAGCGGGCTCACGAACACTCCTTTCTCGGCGGCTTCAGCATGACCATAGCGATGACATCGGCGGCACCGCGCCCCCACGCCTCATCAAACACCGCCTTCCTCACCGCCGGAGTCATCGTCGCTACGAAGAGCGGCACGGCCTTCCCGGACGCCGCGCTGGAAGCTCGCGAACCGGTCCCTGGTCACCGAGGCAGACCGGGCGGAGGGCGGCGAGGACGCCGAGGATGACGCCTCCGCCCCTGCTCCGGCTCCAGCCGTCCCAGGTACAAGATTGGCCTTCGGAACCCGCTTCGGCAACCCCGAGAGGGTCACGCCGCCAGAGGTCGGCGTGTGCACGGCTTCCGCCGCCCGCCAGCCCTCGTCCCCTGCGGAACTCCAGCCGGGCACGCTTTCCACCTGGCCGGTACCCTCCGCGCTGTGCTTGCCCCGGCGGAACCAGTCCGATTCCACCGACTCGAAGATGGGCAGGCGGTTGCCCTGGCCAGGCTCAGCGGCCGGAGGCACGACGACTTCGCGCCTGGGCAGGCTCGCCTCAGCGTGGTACGACCCGTCCGGCCCGCTGGGCGCGCTGTCGGCCCGGCTAGGCGCGCGGTCCGCCCGGCTGGCCGGGCGGACCTGCTCGTCCACGCCGCCGTTGACCGGCGCGCCGAACACGGGCAGCGGCCCGGTGCCAGGGACCGACGGAATCGGGCCGGTCTGGGGGCTGTTCTCCCAGGAGGCGTTCACCTGCGGATAGGCCGCGCCGTCACCGTTCTCGGTCCGCAGCGGGGTGAACCGCGGCGCTCGCGCGGCGGTGACCGCTTGCTCAGCCGCGGTCCGGTCGCCGGCCGGCCACTCCGTGGCGAAGGGGCCCACAGTGGGCGGAAGCTCGACAGAACCTGGCGTGTTTCGCTCGAAACGGCGGGCTCCCGGGGATGAACCGACCGTCTCGTGGGTGACCACCTCATCCGGCAGCCATACCAGGGCGGTCAGCCCGCCGGTCGGCGCCGGGCGCAGCCGCACCCTGATTCCGTGCCTGGCCGCCAGGCGCGCGACCACGAAGAGTCCCATCCGCCTGGAGACCGCGACATCGACCACCGGGGGATTGTCCAGCCGCCAGTTGGCATGGGCCATCTCCTCGGCCCCCATGCCGACACCCTGGTCGGAGATGTCGAGCAGCACTCCCCCGCTGTTCAGCAGGTGGCCGGAGACGGCGACCGGCGTTTCCGCCGAGGAGAAGGATGTGGCGTTCTCCGCGAGCTCGGCGATCAGGTGCACGACGTCGTTCACGGCCGGCCCGCGGACGGCGATACCCGGCTGCACGTTCAGCGAGACCCGCTCATACTGCTCGATCTCGGAGATCGCCGCGCGGAGCACGTCCACCAGCGCGACCGGCTGGTTCCATCGCCGGGACGCGTCGTGACCCGCGAGGACCAGCAGGTTCTCGGAGTTGCGGCGCATGCGGGTGGCGAGGTGGTCCATCTGGAACAGGTTCGACAGGCGTTCCGAGTCCTGCTCACCTTGCTCAAGGTCGTCGATCAGCCGGATCTGCCGTTCGACCAGGGACTGGCTGCGGCGGGAAAGGTTCACGAACATGGCGTTGACGTTCCCGCGGAGGGCCGCCTCGTTGGCCGCGAGCCGGAGGGCCTCCCGGTGTACCTGGTCGAAGGCCCGAGCGACCTCACCGATCTCGTCGGAAGAGTCCACATCGATCGGCTCAACCTCGAGCGGGACTCCCGCACCGTCGGTCTCGCTCATCCGGCGCACCATGTCAGGCAGCCGGACACCGGCCACTTCCAGGGCGCCTGCGCGCAGCCGCCGCAGCGGCCGGACCATGGACCCGCCCACGATCACGGTCAGCGCCAGGGCCAGGGCCAGCACGAGCAGGACCGCGAGGCCAACCGCAATGGACGCGAGGAGCGCCGAGCTACGCAGCGCGGCGGCGCGCTCGTTCACCTGCGCCGCGAGGGTCCGCTCCACGGAGCCCATCTGGAAGTTGATGGTGTTCGACATGGCGCCGTACCAGTCGTCCGCGCTCGTCGTGTCGGTCGCCAGCGAGTTGCCGTTGGCCTGGGCCGTCGAAATCGCCTGCAACTCCTCGGAACTCGCCAGGTAGACGAACGACGAGGACACGCTGTCATTCCAGAGCTGACGCTGGGCGACGGTCGAGGACGTGTTGAACGCCTGCAGGTTGCTCTGCTGGTCCGCGAGGGCGGCATTCAGCGCGGCCAGCTCACCCGAGGTCAGCTGGCCCTGCAGCAGTGCGCCGGTGAGGATGGCGCGCTGCTCGGAGGCCTCTTCCTTCATCGTGGACACGAGCCCGAGCACGCGGACCGTCTGAGACAGCGCCGCATCACCGGATCCCTGCGAGGTCTCAGCCTCCAGAGCCTGGAGGTCCTGGATGAGCTGCGTGTACTTCTGCACGACGACCAGCGGCGGCAGCTGGGTTGTGATAGCTGCCTGGCGCAGCGCTGGCAGCGCCTGCAGGACGGTCAGCGCGGTGGCCGCCTCCTGCTGAGCCTGGGTGGAGAAAGAACCGCCGATCTGCTTGAGCTGGCTGCTGACCTTGCCGGCCGATTGGTCGGTCGTGGCGTACTGCTGCTTGACCACGGTGAGCTCGGCCGTGGCCTTCGCCCCGGCGCCCGGCGCCAAGGCGGTAGCACGGCCGCCCCTCGTGCCAAGCCCGATGAAGTAGGCCGTCTGGTCCCGTTCGTTCTCAAGCCCCTGGGCGAGCGCCGTCGTGTTGTTACTCAGTTCGGCGAGCTGCTCAACCCGCTGGTCCACGAGGTAACTCTGCGCCGACGACAGGATGCGGGTGCCGCCGAGGACCACGGCGGTCAGCGTGGGGATGGCGATGAGCAGGACAAGGCGCGAGCGGACCCGCCAGTTCTTCAGCCCGCGGCGCGAGCCTGCTCCACCGTGCCTGGCGCTGGCCTGACGGCCGTCGTCCGGATCACCCGCGGTGGCCCGGCCGTTCATCTGCCCGGACATTCGGGACTCCGGCACCGCCCCCGTGGTCGCCTGTGGCGACGAACCGTTGCCGGCCGCCAGCGGTGCGCGGCGTGTCTTCTTGCTGCTGCGTGACCGCACAGCCTCTGTGCCTCTCACCTGGCGACCACGGCGGGCCCGCAGGCCCGCAGGACTTGCGGCGGAACTGACATGACGCACCCCTTCCCGGGTGACGATTCTGCGAGCCCCCGCGCGGGCGCGGTCAAGGATTGATCTTAACCTCTTAACCGCGCAACAAGCATCAATACCTTCATCACGCCAGAAAGCCGATCTAACGTGACGTTTTCCGTATAGCCCGACGACAGTACGCTACTCTCTGGCGCGATGGTTGTGTTCCGTTCTGTCCGAACTGTCCGAACTGTCCGAACTGTGTTCGCTGCGTGCATCTGTTCCCCAAAGGAGAGCCATGAGGTCAGGTCCGGCCGGTGCCAAGATCGTGTCTCGCCGGGAGCCTTCCCGCCGCTCACGCGTGGCCTCGGCGGGGATCGCCGCAGCAGCGCTGATCATGGTGGCGGCCGGCTGCCAGGCGGCCGGCACCGGGGCCAGTTCGTCGGGGCTCACCCGGTCATCAATCACCGTGGCCGCCCAGCCCGGGGTGGATGACGCCCCGCTGTACATGGCGGTCCACAACGGCCTATTCGCCAAGGCCGGCCTCACCGTCCACATCCAGACCTACAGTTCGGCGGGGCAAGAGATCTCGGCACTGGCCAGCGGCAGCGCCGATATAGCCATCGGCGACTATGCCGACTTCTTCTTCGCTCAGGACACCGGCGGTCACCGTGGCTTCCTCATCGTGGCGGATGCCTACGACTCGGCGCCCAGCGTGATGGAGGTGCTCACGCTGCCGGGCTCGAGGATCACCAAGCCGCAGCAACTCGAGGGCAAGACGATCGGCACGCCCGAGCCGCAGGAGATACCGTTCAGTACCAGGCTGCCTTACAGCGAGGAAACGCTTGCCACCCAGTCGGTACTGACCAACGACGGGGTGAACGTATCAAACGTGGGCTGGAAGGCGCTGCCTGCCGACCAGCTTGTCAGTGCGCTCCAAAATCACCAGGTGGACGCCATTCTCGCCACCGAGCCGGCTATCTACCAGGCGGAGACTCAGCTCGGGGCCAGTGAGGTGATCGATTCGTGCAGCGGCCAGACCGCGAGCTTGCCGCTGTCTGGCTACTTCGCCCTCGGCTCCTTCGCCCATAAGTACCGCAGCACCGTGCTGGCATTCCGCTCCGCGCTGCTGCAGGCGCAGGGTCAGGCCGCCCAGGCCGCCCAGGTGCAGGCGGTGCTGGCCAGCGACGAGCACATGGGAACCCAGACCGCGTCCCTGGTCACGCTCGGGCAATACCCGACGTCGGTGAAGGCGAGCAACATACAGCGGGTCGCCTCCCTGATGTCCTCATTCAACCTGCTCAACCCGCCGCTCGACGTAGCGCAAATGATCTTCCACTGACGGGCTGGTCAGCTCTCCTCAGCCAGGCCGAGCTCCCGGGCTATGATCATGCGCTGCACCTCGGACGTGCCCTCGCCGATCTCCAGGACCTTCGCGTCGCGGTAGAAGCGGGCAACGGGGAACTCGTTCATGAAGCCGTATCCACCGAAGATCTGCGTGGCTTCCCTGGCGTTGTCCATGGCGGCGTTCGAGGCCGTCAACTTGGCGATGGCGGCGGCCTTCTTGACCGGATCCCCCGCCGCGAGCCGGGCGGCGGCGTCGTACCACGCCAGCCTGGCGGCCTGCGCCCGTGCCGCCATGTCGGCGAGCTTGAACTGGATGGCCTGGTAATGGCCGAGCCGGTGACCGAATGCGGCCCGCTCGCCGACATACCGCAGGCACTCGTCCACGCAGCCTTGGGCGAGCCCCACGGCAAGCGCGGCAATGGCGATCCGCCCCTCGTCCAGGATCTGCAGGAACTGGGCGTACCCGCGGCCCCGCTCACCCAGCAGATGATCCGCGGGTACCCGGCAGGACGCGAAGGCCAGTTCCCTGGTATCCGAGGCACACCAGCCGACCTTGGAGTAGACCTGCCCGACGGTGAACCCGGCGGTTCCTGCCGGGACGACGATGGAGGAGATCTCCGGGCGCCCGTCCGGCTGGCGGCCAGTGATCGCGAGGACAGTAACGACAGACGTGATCGAGGTGCCGGCGTTGGTAATAAGGGACTTGCTGCCGTCGATCACCCAGTCCCCGTCCACCAGCCGCGCGGTCGTCCGCATCCCGCCGGGAATATCGGACCCTCCGCCTGGTTCGGTCAGCCCGAATGCCGCCAGCCGGTTTCCCGCGCACAGATCGGGCAGCCAGCGGCCGCGCTGCTCGGCCGATCCGAACCGGTAGATCGGCATGGCACCAAGGGCGACCGCCGCCTCCAGGGTGATGGCCACCGAGGAATCGACCCTGGCCAGTTCCTCCAAGGCCACGCACAGCGCGAAGTGATCCCCGCCCATCCCGCCGAACTCCTCAGGGAACGGAAGCCCGAACAGGCCGAGGTCCGCCATCCGGGCGACGATGTCGTAGGGGAACTCAGCCCGCTCGTAGTAATCGCTGATCACGGGGGCCACGACCGCGCGGGCGAAATCGCCGACCGTCTGACGGAGGGCTTCCTGCTCCTCGCTGAGCCGGTAACTGACCACCCTTGGATGCTACTGGCCCGCCGCCTTGGGCACCCAGGGCGCGGCGCGCGCGTTAGGCTCAGTGAACATTCCCTGCCGCCGTCCCGGAGGACGACATGGCGACGCTGACCTGCCCTGCCTGCACCGCTGCGGTCCAGCAGGATGATCTGATCTGCTTCACCTGCGGTGCGAACCTGCCCAGGGATCGCCCGGTGAACGAGCCGGACACCCCGCCGACGGTCATGCAGGAGTACCTGCGGCGCGACGGTGCGGCACCGGCGCCGCGTCTCTCGGCATGCCCGCACTGCGGATCGGCCCTGAGCGAGCCTTCGTCGCTGTTCTGCCTGGTGTGCGGGCAGCCTTTGCCGCAGCCGCCGTCGGGGGTCATATCGCCGGTCGTGCTCCGGCTGTCGTTCCCGACCGGCAATGTCGAGATCCCGGCCGGAACCTCGCTCGTGCTGGGCCGGGACCCGGAAGAGTCCCTCGTCGCGGCGGCCTTCGCGGACTATGACAACGTGTCGCGGCGGCATGCGACCGTTACCGTCAGTGACTCAGGCAACGCGACGATCCGGGATGAGCGGTCGACCAACGGGACCTTCGTCAACGGCGACCGGGTGCTGCCGGGTACAGAGGCGCGCCTGGCTGACGGGGACCGCGTCCGGCTCGCCGGCGACGTGACCGGCCAGGTCTCGCTGCCCCGCCAGCGTGACCCCAATGAGTTCAGCCAGAACGGTCACCGGAACCCAGGCTGATCCGCGGCCCGCTTCCGCGCTGGGAATCTTGGGCCTGCCACGGCCGATGCCGGCCGTGAGACCATCCCGGCAGGAGCGATACCCAGACAGCGGAGGCGGCCATGGCGGCAAGAACAACGGCCGCAGGACCGGCGCCAGGGCTTCGCCGTAACGCGATCGGGCTGCGTGAGGTCCTCTTCCAGAGCATCACCGACATGGCGCCGGGCGCCGCCATCGCCGCGTCGATCCCGGCAGGCGTCGCGTTCGCCGGCGGATCCCTGCCGCTGGCCGTGATCTTCGCCTTGATCGCGTGCCTCTTCTGCGCGTCCAGCATCGGCTTGCTGGCACGGGAGATGCCGGCCGCGGGGTCGCTCGCGACCTACGCCGCCCGTGGCCTGCACCCGTCCGTCGGCTTCCTGGTGGCCTGGGGATACGTGCTGGTCGGGTTCCTCATCCCGCCGCTCGTGCTGCTGCAGCTCGGCTTCACCGCCGCCGCCACCCTCAACGCCGAGTTCCACGGCTACCCGGCGAGCCTGTGGTGGCCGTGGGCGCTCCTCGGCGCCCTTATCGTGCTCGCGGCCGGCTTCTACGGTGTCCGCACCTCGGCGCGGCTAGGGACCGTCCTGGGCCTGTTCGAAATCGGGGTCTTCCTCGTGCTCGCGATCTTCCTGCTGGTGCACGCGGGAAGCCACAACACCCTGAGTGTCTTCAGCACCAAGTACACGCCGAGCGGATTCCGCGGCATCTCAGGAGTGATCGGCGGATCGGTGTACACGATCCTCGCCTTCGGCGGGTTCGAGGGAGCCGCGCCGCTCGCCGAGGAGACCAGGAACCCCAAGCGCACCATCCCGCGGGCCGTGATGCTGGCCACCCTGCTCATCGGCGCGCTCTACGTGTTCACCACCTACGCCGTTGACGTGGCGTACGGGCCGTCGAAGTTCGGCAGTTTCACCACCGGCACGGGGGCAGCGTCCTGGGAAGGCCTGGCCCGTTCGCTCTACGGGATCTTCTGGTTCTTCGTGTTCCTGGCGATCGTCAACTCCACCATCGCCAACGCGAACGCCGGCGTGAACGTCTCCAGCCGCACCGCCTACGCGATGGGCCGGATCGGCGCGTTTCCGCGCTTCCTGGCGCAAGTGCACCCGAAACACCGCTCCCCGGCAGTGGCTATCGGCGTCGGGTTCCTCGTGACGGTCGCTGTGACCCTCGGCCTGGGCCTTGGCTACGACCCGGTCACCGCCTTCGTCATGGTCGCCACGGCCCTCGTCATCGTCCTCGCCGCGATCTACATCCTGATGAACGCGGCATGCATCGGCTACTTCGCCCGGCAGCGCGGCCGGTTCAACCCGGTACTGCACCTGATCATCCCGGTGCTGGGCATCGTCACCTTCATCCCCGCCTGGCTCACCGCCGCCGGCATCAAGGCGTTCTCGTTCGTGGCCCCGCTGGCGCCCCCGTACTCGTACATGGGTCCGGGCGTGGCCGGGTTCATGATCCTGGGCGTGATCTACCTGATCTACCTGTACCAGACGGATCCACGGCGAGTCGTCAAGGTCGGGCTCGTGCACCTGGACCCGCTGGAGGAGTATGCGCCGTGAGCGAGCTGGAGGGGCGCGGCGCCGCCTGGACTGAGGAGCGAGGAACGAGCGACGAGGGAAGGCGGCGCAGTGAAGGGGGAATGGGGAGGCGGGCGGGGC
>DAIRVB010000132.1:0-9231 GCA_036803065.1 Streptosporangiaceae bacterium | reverse complement strand
GGCTGGCCGCGGCCAGCCCCCCGGCGGAGCCGCGTACCTGCCCATCGTGTACCCAATGCGGGCACTGCTGCGGCGGTCTCCGGCACTACCAGGTGAGCTTGACGAAGCCAGCGTCGCGTGATCATGAAGAGCGGGTTCTCACTGCTCAACTGTCAAAGTAAACGACCCAAAGGGTCGCTATGGCGGCTGACCCAGCTTCCTGGCGGTTGCCCGAGGGCTAACTGAGTCAGTACGTCCTGACGCCCCAAATGCGTGACGCAGAGCGCATGAATGGATACGATTGGTGCCGACGCCAGGTTCTGTCGCGGATGGATAAGGTGATCTGCGCCAGCCGTGCTGTACTGGTCTGGCGTTCTTGCCCTTGGATGCTGCCCCGCGACCAAGCCATGAACGCTGATGGAGGTCCGCGGTGCATGCCGCCCCCGAGATTATTGCGATGATGCACGATGCCGTACCGGCAGGCCAGGAGCACTTGGACGGTGCCGCCCTACGTCACTTGGGTGATCTGACGCGGGCGCTCATCGCGAGCCGGCCCGAGGCGCAGCGGGAATGCTGGCGGTTCCTTACGATCGGCCAGCGGAGTATCGGCTTGCCCAGCCGGGACTTGGAAGCATGGCTGCGCGGCAAGACGGTGCTGGTCACCGGCGGGACGGGATGCATTGGCTCGACGCTGATGGCGCAGGTCGCCAGTTTCAGCCCGGGACGGCTGGTCAGCGTGAGCCGCGGATCTGCCGTGGGGTGGCCGCGGCTTCGGCGCGCTGAGTACCTCAGGGCCGATATCCGGGACCGGAGTCAGCTCGCGGCCGTGGTAAACAGCGTCCGGCCCGACGTGGTGTTTCATGTGGCCGCGCAGCGCGATCCGGGCCTGGCCGAGCGGGCGGTGCACCGCACGGTGACCACGAACGTGCTCGGCACGCGCAACGTGATCTCGGTTGCCGCCGAGTTCGGTGTCCCGCAACTGGTCTGCGCTTCGACGGGGAAGGCCCTGCGCCCGTACTCCGCCGATGTGTACACCGCGTCCAAGCGGGCCGCTGAGTGGCTGCTGGCGGCGGCCGCGGCGCGCGGGGAAGCCAGGTACTCGGCCGCGAGGTTCACTCACGTGGTCGATAACTCGATCATTTATGCCCGGCTGCTCGACTGGTGCCAGGGCGGCGTAATCCGGCTGCACAGCGCGGACATCGCGTTCTACGCCCAGTCCGCGCTTGAGTCGGCTCAATTGCTGCTGGGCGCCGGGCTCGCCGCGCGTCCCGGTGCGCTGCGCGTCCATGCCCTCACCGACCTCGGCTGGCCGGTCAGCCTGATCGACGTGGCGCTCGGCACTCTCGCGCGGTCCGGGTCCGCCTCGCCCATCTATTTCAGCGGCTACGACCGCGGCTACGAGGCCGCGCCGTTCCCCGGACTGTACGACCCGCTGACGGCGGGCGATGTAAGCCCGCTGCTCAGCGCCTTCGAGGCGGCCCGGGCCGAGCGGCCGCCGGGCCTGGCCGCGGACGTGTTCCCGCTGGATGTGGCGTCCAGCCCGGCTCTGGCCGAGCGACTGCTGGCCCTGCAGGACGTCTGTGCGAGGACGCAGGAGCCCGGGGCGGTCCGTGCGGCGCTCGACGATCTGTCGTGGTCATTGCTCGACGCCACCCTGGAGGCTGTGCCCCGCAGGACGCTGGTCCGCGCGGCGCGGCTGACCTCCCCGCATCGCGGCGACCTTAGCGCTGAGCACGAGCGGATGCTCGCGGCGATCGAGCACTATGCGGCGGTCCGCGAATCAGCGCTGGCTTGAACCTCCCGCGAGATATCCAGCACTGCGCGTCGTCCAGCATTACGCACTAGAAAAGTCTGGATATAGTACCTATTCCCCTTTTACCTAGGGTTTCTGAATTGCCTTCCTGCTTTCCGGGCATCCGCCCATGGAATAAGATTCAGCCCAACAGACATGACTGTTGGTAATCCATCCCGTTGCGGTCGGCGTCTTTATGTTCGGTGGAGGGGATCGCATCCTTACCAGTTGGAGGGACCGCCAAAGTGCACTGAGCCGGGGGGCGGTGCTGGATGCATCGGAGGAAAGGGCCCAATGCACCATTTGTCATCAGATAGCGCTGCGGCACTCCTGGCCGCGGCCGGTCGGCTACGCACATGACATCCAGATCTCGCGAATTAACAGCGCCCAGCGCGCGGCGCCACCGGGCCATGCGGGGGCGGTCGCGGTACCGGCGGCTGTGGACCGACCACTTGGTGCGCAACTCGCTGTACTTGATCCTGAGCTCGGGTCTCCAGGCCGCTCTCGGCTTCGCTTTCTGGATTATCACGGCCCGGTTGTTCAGCACCGCGGATGTGGGAAGAGCGAGTTCGTTGATCTCCGCCACGACGGTCATCTCTTACCTGGCGCTCCTCGGGCTCAACAGCACCCTTGTCCGGCACCTGCCCACCGCTCCCGACCGGAATGCGCTGATCACCGCAGGGCTTCTGCTCGTCGCTGGCTGCGGCGCCGGGATCGGCCTGCTCTATGTGCTGCTGATTCCGGTGCTCGCGCCCCGCCTCGCGTTCGTCTCGCACCGGCCAGCGCTGGCCGCCGGCTTTGTGCTGCTAACAGCCATCGGACCCATCAACCTGATCACTGACTCCGTATTCGTCGCCTCGCGCAAGGCGGCCTACAGTGCGCTGGCCGACGGGGGAGTCGGCGGGATTACCAAGGTTGTCTCTGTTGCCGTCCTCAGTGGCACTGGCGCCTACGGCCTCTTCTGTGCATCTGCGGACGGCTTTGTCGCGGCGGCACTCGTGAGCGTGGTGATGATGTGCCTGGCACTGCGGTGGCGCCCATCGTTCAGGAAGCCGTTGCGAGCGCTCAAGCCGCTGCTCAGGTTTTCCGGCGCCAACTACGCGGGGAACGTCCTGAACCTGCTTCCCATTCTGGTCGTTCCGCTGATCGTCCTCGACCGTCTCGGAGCCTCGGCCGCTGCCTACTATTTCGTCGCGTTCCAGGTGGCCACGCTGCTGTACGCCACCGTGTACGCGGTGGAGCAGACGTTCCTGGCCGAAGGATCTCACGCCGACGTCGACCGGCGAGAGATCCTGCGGCGCAGCCTGCGCGTCTTGATGGCGTTGTGCCTGCCAGCGTGCGTAGTGCTGGTCGTGGCCGCGCATTGGGTACTGCTTGCGTTCGGGACGAGATACAGCCAGCACGCAGCAGGCAGTCTGATGCTGTTCGCAGCCGCCGCTATTCCAATGGCCGCCATCAACTGGCTGTGGACCGTGCTCCGCCTGTCGGGCCGGCTCCGGGCGCTCGTCGTGAGCGCGGCCGCCTATGCGATCGCCATCTGCGGCCTGGCGTGGCTACTGGCGCCGCACGGGCTCAGCGCATTGACCGCCGCATGGCCGATTGGCGCATTGCTCGGCGCTGCCGTGGCCGCGCTGCCACACAAGGCCCCGCCGCGCCATCGGCGAGCCACCCGGACCCGGTGGTCACGAGGCGGGCTGGCGTTCCGCCGCAGAACGCACCAGTCGGAAGTAGAGCTGACCGGGGGGAAAGCATGAACAACGTCAAAGCCGTCGAGCCAGCACCCCGTCGCGTGCTGATCGTCTCCGCCTACGCCGATCCGCATGTTGGGGGTGTCGAGGTCGTCGTCGGCCAGCAGGCGCGCACTCTGGTCGCGCTCGGATACGACGTGACGGTGGTCACGAGTCGTTGCGGCGCGGATACGGCCGCGCGCGAGCAGGTCGGCGGCTATACGGTCATCCGTATCCCGGCATGGAACGGATTGGAGCACCGGTGGGGAGTCCCGTTCCCAGTGTGGAGCCCGAGTGCGATCTGGCGACTGGCCAGGCTGGTGGGCAGCGCCGATGTGGTCCACGTCCATGACGTCTACTACGGGTCGTCCATGCTCGCGGCGAGCCTGGCTAGGTGGCGTCGGCGCCCGCTTTTCATCAGCCAGAACGTCGGCATCGTGGAGCACGACAAGGCCGTGGTGAAGCTCGTGCAGAAGGCCGTCTACTCGTCCGCCGGCCGCCTCCTGTGGCGCTGGGCAACCACCATAACGGCCTACAACCCGATCGTAGAGAACTTCCTCACCGGATATGGCGTGCCAGCCGGGAAGATCAGGCTCGCTTACAACGGCATCGACACAAGGCACTTTTGCCCGGGAGATCGCGAAGCGATCCGCGCCACCCGGACACGGTACGGCCTGGCCGCTGACGTACCTGTCATTCTCTTCGTCGGCCGCCTGGTGCCCAAGAAGGGGTTCCAGAAGCTGCTCGAGGCCCGCGGTGCGGAGTACGAGGTGGTGATCGCCGGGCCCGGCCGGATCCCGGACCAGATCCCGGCGGGGGTACGGTTCCTCGGCCCGGTCAACCGCGATGAGCTGCGGGACCTCTACCAGGCGAGCGATATCTTCGCCTTTCCGGCGGTCGGAGAGATGCTCACCTTGGTGATGCAGGAGGCGATGGCCTGCGGGCTGCCGGTGGTCGCCACCGCCGATGAGGGTTACTCCCGGTATGATCTCGATCCCTCCGGCGTCGTCCTGGTTGAGCCCGAGCCGGAAGTGCTCCGGTCGACGTTTCTCGGCCTCCTCGACGCGCCCGGCCGGATGAGCTACATGCGGGCCTACTCCAGGCGCCTGGCCGAAGAGCGGTTCGACTGGCAGAGCAACGCCGGGCACTTGGTCGCCGATTACGACGTGGCGCGCGAGCCAGGTGGCGTGCATTGAATTCGGCACTGGGCCGGCCTGGCTCGGGTGGCGCAGGCCAGTCGGACCGTGACCGCGAACCCGGAGCGCGGCGATGGTGGCCGATCCTGGCCCCGCTCGCAGTGCTCGCTGTCGGAGTCAGCCTGCTCTCGCCGGCCGGCCGCCATGAGTGGGCCCTGTCGCTGTTCCGGCAGCCAGCGCGCTACACCGTTCTTTCCTTCAACCATGCGGCGGCCCTCCCGGCGGCGGCAGTCATCGACGAGCCCCTCACGGTCTCTTTCACGGTCGGCAACGAGGAAGGGCGCGCGGCGGACTACCAGTACGTCATCAGCGCGGCCGGTGGTCGGAGTTCCCGCATCCTGGGTGAGTCGGCGAGGACCGTCGCCGCCGGAGCGACGTGGACGGTGACGACAGCCATCCGCCCGGCGTGCGGCATCGCGCGGTGCCGCATCGAGGTCTCGCTGCCGGGGCATCCGGAAACCATAGACTTCCTGGTCGCCCTCAAGGCGCCGGGAGCGGACCGGCATGCTCCCTGATAGCCAGCGATGGGGCCGGGTGGCCCAGGCGGCTCCGGCCGGGCCACTGCCGGCCGGGCCACTGCCGGGCGATCCGCCCGCTGCCGTGCCGAAGTACGGCTGGCCGGCCGTGGCCAGCGTCGGCCTGGTCGCCGGGGTCAACGTCCTCGCCGTGACCGGCGTCCCGCTGCCATTCCTCGGGCCAGCGGCAGGCTTCTGGTTCCTCCTGGGCTATCCGGTATATCTCCTGTACACGACTTCGGTGTGGCGTGGGTCCTCGGTAGCCGAACGCCTTGGTTACAGCCTCGCCACGACCCTGCTGCTGCTCATGCTGGCCGGGCTGGGCGTCAATTCCTTCCTTCCCCTTCTCGGCGTGCAACGCCCCCTCGACCCGGTCCCCGTTGTCATCCTGGGCGACACACTCGTCGTCTCGCTGTATCTCTTTCGGCGACAGCACCCGGCGAAGCTGGCCTGGCGGGCTCAGATCCAGGCGATCACGCCAGTAGAGAGCCGCCTCCTCGTCGCCTCCGGGCTCTGCGTTGCCAGCGCGGTCCTCGGCGCGAACCTCCTCAACAATGGCGCCGGTGACCGGCTCAGCCTGGTGGCCCTGGCGGGCATAGTGGCAACGTTTGTGCTCCTGCTGCGCTGGCAAGTGCAGGTGCGTGACGGGACGACAAGCATCATCCTGTATCTGCTATCCCTCGCGCTCCTGCTGATGACCTCGCTACGGGGCTGGTACGTGACCGGTCATGACATCCAGAAGGAGTACCAGGTCTTTCAGCTGACAGCGGCTCATGGCCGCTGGGACATCTCGTATCTCCGCGATGCCTATAACGCATGCCTGAGCATCACGATCCTGCCTACTGAAGTAGGGCAGGTCGCGCATGTCGATGATCCTTATGTCTACAAGTTCTTCTTTCAGCTTATCTTCGCGCTCTGCCCGGTGCTCGTCTATGCGATTGCCCGGCGCTATTGGTCGGGATCGATCTCAGTTCTGGCGGTGGTGTACTTTATCGGCTTCCCAACTTTCTTCACTGACATGTCATTCCTGAACCGCCAGGAGATCGCCTTCGTATTCGTATGCGCAGCACTGCTGGCGATCACGAATGCTGAGTGGAGCCTGCGGAGGCGGCGGCTCACGTTCTTCGTTGCGTCCGTCGGTGTCGAGGTCTCGCACTATTCAACGATGTACTTCTTCCTGGGCATCTTGCTGGCGGCCTGGGCGGCTCAGGTGGCCAGCAGGCTGAACCCTGGTCGCCGGCACCGGCTGGCATATGAGGCCGGCGCCACCAGGACACAGTGGGGGGCGATGGCCCGAACAGTAGGCTTTGGCTCGGTCCTCGTGGTGGCCGGCATAGCTTTCGTATGGGGTGACCTGGCCACTCAGACGGCCGGGGCCGCGCTGACCGATGCCGAGTCGGCGATCTCCTCGCTCGCCGGATCGGGTGGCGCGCGGGCGGGGGACGTCTCATACAGCATTCTGGGCGGGAAAACGACAAGTCCTCAGGCTGCCCTCAACGCTTATCGGCGAGAGACGCTCAACGAGAGAGCCGGTTACTCCCCCTCGACCTACGCGCCGGCCTCGGCCGTAGCCCGATACCCGACGCCTGTCGTCAGTCAGCCATCGCTTCCGCTGACCGGAGCGGGTCGTTTCGTCGCCGATCTCGGTGTCCCGGTCCCAGGGTTGAACAGCGCCATACGTGATGCTGCGGCAAAGGGCGAGCAGCTGTTCGTCGGCATAGGCTTGATCACATTCATGGTGGTGCCCAGCCTCCGACGACGGGTGGGCCGCGAGTTCTTCTGCATGTGCGTGGGAAGTACCGCAATGGTGGCGGTCATCACGATACTTCCCAACCTCTCCGTTGACTACGGGGTCCTCCGGGCGTTTCAAGAGGCGCTCATCCTGCTGGCGCCCATGCTCGTGGCGGGCTCTCTCGCGGTATTCTCGCCGCTGGGGCGAGTGCGGGCACTGAGAACATCGGCGGTGGTGTGTCTCGGCATATTTATCTCGACAACGGGGCTGCTGCCCCAGGTGCTGGGGGGCTACCCGGCGCAACTCAGCCTGAACAATAGCGGCCAGTACTACGATGTCTACTATGTGCACCCTCAGGAGGTGGCCGCCGTGGACTGGCTCGCGGGCAGGCCCGGCGTGCTTCCTGACGGAATACAGGCTGAGAATCTTACGAGCCGATTCATGTTCAACGCGCGGTCCGACGTGACTGGCTCGCAGGTCATAACAGACATCTATCCCACTCTGGTACGCCGGTCCAGTTGGATGATTCTCGGCTACTCGAATGTGCACACCGGGCGGGCAACCAGTGACTACGACGGCGACCTTCTCACCTATGAGTACCCCATGGGGTTCCTCAGGAATACCAAGAACCTCGTATACAACAATGATGGTGCGGAGATCTATAAATGAGAAGCCGACCGATCCGCGGTGGGGCGAGCCGCTGGCTGGCAGTCGAGGCGTCGGCGGCCGGACTGGCTTACGGCGCGGGGCTGTGCTGGGCCAGCGTATGCCTCGTAGCCAGCTTCCGGCCCGATGCTCTGAGCGCCCCCTACTGGCGTGGCGTGCCAGGTCTGCGGACCGACACCTCCGGGATCGTGGCCTTTTTCGTCGTGGCGGTCGGCTTCACCGCGAGCGAGTACCTCCGGTTGCTACGGCGCCGGGACACTGCGGTAAAGCCAGGCCCGGGGCTGACGGCCCGGACGACGGAACTGCTGGCACTGGCGATTTCAGAGACGGTGGCCCTCTTAGCGACCGGATTGGTCGTCTACCTCTCGGTGAATGCGGTCACCCATCCCGCGACGCTCGGGATCCATGCGACGCACCTGGCGACATGGCCGGCGGAAGGGACGTTGCGGGTGGCGGCACTGCTCTTGTGCGCCTCCTCGGCTGCGGCCCTCCGCTACCTGGTGGCCGTGCCCACCACCAGGTGTGCTGCCGAGGAGCGGTCCAGCGCCCTGGACCGGTCCGCGCGCTGACGCTAGCTGTGCGACCTTCCGGCGGATGGATGACTGCCAGACGGGGTGACGGGAGGTGATCACATTCCGCGCCGCAGGCATCCGGGGCCCGATTCTCCGGCTCACCGACAACGCCAGGACGAAGCGTCGCCGGCCATCTGAGATCATCGCCCTGCTCGTCGCCGCCCTGCTCCTGGGCGTTGGTCTCGTCTACGTGGTGACGCAGGACCAGAGACCCTCCCCCGGCAGGTTCGGGATATCCGACCCGGAGCTGATCACGAAGTCGGCGAAGGTGCAGGCTTCTGAGCTGGCGGCGATGAAGGCCATCGGGATCACCTCGATCAGGCTGGACGCCGACTGGGGCGGCGTGCAGTACGCCGGCCCGGGAACGTTCAGCTGGGCGCCGCTGGATCAGGTGGTCAGGTCGTCCCGCGCCAAGGGGATGTCGGTTGACCTGATCGTCGACGGGTGTCCTGCGTGGGCCGCGAAAGCCGGCACCAGCGGTGGCAGGTCACCGACGCCCGCGTCGCCGGCTCAGTTCGCCACCTGGGCGGCCGAGGTGGCCGCCCGCTACGCGCCGCGGGGTGTCCGCATGTTCGAGATCTGGAACGAGCCGAACCGCGTGGGCTTCTGGTCGCCCAAGCCGGACCCGGCTGCTTACACCGCCGACCTGAAGGCCGCCTACGCCTCCATCAAGCGCGCCGTCCCCTCGGCGCTCGTCATCTCCGGCGGGCTCGCCCCCGAGCCCAATGACGGCACCAACATCAACGCGGTCGACTTCCTGCAGGCCATGTACGCCGACGGGGCCCAGGGCAGCTTCGATGCCGTGGGCTACCACCCCTACAGCTATCCCGTGCTCCCCGACAGCTACCAGTCCTGGTCGGGCTGGTCCCAGATGGACCAGACCAGGCCGTCCATCCGCAGCGTCATGACCAGCAACGGTGACGCCGCCAAGCAGGTCTGGATCACCGAGGTCGGTGCCCCCTCCAGCGGCCCTGACGGCGTCGGCCGGGCGGCGCAAGCCGCGGCGCTTTCCGAAGCCATCGTTGACGCCAGGACGACCAGCTGGATCGGTG
>DAIRVB010000131.1:5256-9244 GCA_036803065.1 Streptosporangiaceae bacterium | reverse complement strand
GGCGTGGACAGCCGTCAGGGCCCCGCTGCCTGCCGACGCGGCCGCCAGCGGCCCCTTAGCGAGCATCTGGGACGTATCCTGCCGGCCGGCCGCCACGTGTGCCGCCGCCGGTTACTACACCGACGTGGCCGGGGATCGGGAGGTGCTGCTGCTGACCGGGCACAGGTCGGCGTGGACAGCCGTCAGGGCCCCGCTGCCTGCCGATGCCGTCCGCGGTCCAGGCACCGGATCGCCAGGCCCCACGGTCGCGTCGGTGGCGTGCCTGTCCGGCTCGGCATGCCTGGCCGTCGGCGACTACACCGATTCGTCGGGCCATCTGCAAGGGCTGCTCCTGTCCGGCTACGGGTCGACATGGACCGCCGCCCGGGCGCCCCTGCCCGGCGGCGCGGCCATCAACCCCGATGCGGTCCTCTCGCACGTCGCCTGCCCGTCCGCCACCGAGTGCGTCGTCACTGGGTACTACACCGGTGATGGATCGCCGAAGCATCAGCACGGGCTCCTGCTGACCGGCCACGGGTCGTCGTGGACCGCCATCAGGGCACCGCTGCCCGCCGCTGCCCCGCGTGCCGCGGCTGCCCCGCGTGCCGCGGTCGGCCCGCGTGCCGCGGCCGGCCCTGGCGCTGCGGCCGGCCCGCGTGCTGCTGCCGCCCCGATCGCCGCCCCGATCGCCACCGCGGATGCCGGCCTCTGGGACGTGTCGTGCCCGTCCAGCACGGCCTGCGTCGCTGCCGGGTTCTATGACCGGCATGGCCTGCTGCTGACCGGGCACGGGTCGTCGTGGACCGCCACCAGAGCGCCATTGCCGGCCCGCGCCGCCGCGAATTCGCAGGCCGACCTCTACCGGGTGACCTGCCCGTCCACTACCACCTGTGTGGTCGCGGGCGACTACGACATAACGGCGCACTCCGCCGACGGCCTGCTGCTGACCGGGCACGGGTCGTCATGGACGCCCACCGAGGTGCCGCTGCCCGCGGGCGCCGGTGCCAGGCCTGATCCCGGCATCACCGGCGTGTCCTGCGGGTCCACCACCGCGTGTGCCGCCACGGGGTACTACACCGACTCGGCAGGCCAGGAGCAGGGCATGCTGCTGACTGGGCACGGGTCGTCGTGGACCGCAACCAGGGCGCCCCGGCCGGCCGGGGCCAGGCCCGGGGCCTACCTCAGCGGCGTGTCCTGCCCGGCCGCGGCCGCGTGTGTGGCCGTGGGGTACTACACCGACTCGTCAGGCAGCGAGCAGGGGCTGCTGCTGCAGTGGCGCGGATCGTCGTGGACGGCAAGCACAGCGCCCCTGCCGCCCGGCGCCGCCACCCACCTCGGTGCCTACCTCAACGGGCTGGCCTGCACGTCCATCGCAGCGTGCCTCGCGGCGGGCGCCTACACCGACTCAGTGGGCGATGGGCAGGGGCTGCTGCTGCCCGGGCCCGGCTGACTGCCCCCCCGGAGAGGATCCTGGATGGGTCGCGGAGGCGCCGGGCGGCTAGCGTGAGGTCCCGTGAGCACGCTGATCACCAACATTGGCGAACTGGTGACGAACGCGCCAGACGCGAGCACCCGTCCCGTGCAGCCAGGCCCCGTGCAGCCAGGCCCAGCACTGCCGGGTCCAGTGCAGTCAGGTCCGGGCTCGTTCGCGGTCATCGAGGACGCAGCGCTGGTGGTCGAGGCGGGCCGGGTGGCCTGGACCGGACCTGCCGCCGAGGCGCCTGCCGCCGATGAGGTGATCGACTGTGAGGGCCGTTCGGTCGTTCCCGGGTTCGTCGATTCCCATGCGCACCTGGTCTTCGCCGGGGAGCGCAGCGCGGAGTTCGCTGCCCGGATGACCGGCGCGGCCTACCGCGCCGGCGGCATCCAGAGCACGGTCGCGGCCACCAGGGCCGCTTCGGACGCGATGCTGCGGGCGAACCTGCGGGCGCTGGTCCGCCAGATGCTCCATCAGGGGACGACCACGCTGGAATGCAAGTCCGGCTACGGGCTGACGGTCTCCGACGAGGAACGCAGCGTGCGCCTCGCGGCGGAGGTCACTCCCGAGGTCACTTACCTCGGGGCGCATGTCGTGCCGCGGGAATTCAGCGCTGACCCGGGCGGTTACGTGGACCTGGTCTGCGGCCGCATGCTCGATGCCTGCGCGCCGCACGCCCGGTGGGTGGACGTGTTCTGCGAGCAGGGGGCGTTCGGCGCGGACGAGGCGAGGGCAGTGCTGGACGCCGGCCGCGCCGCGGGGCTGATCCCGCGGGTGCACGCGAACCAGCTTGGCCCCGGACCTGGCGTGCGGGTCGCCGTGGAGGCGGGCGCGGCATCGGCGGACCACTGCACGTACCTGACCGACGCGGATGTGGACGCGCTCGCGTCCTCCGGCACGGTCGCGACGCTGCTGCCGGGTGTCGAGTTCTCCACCAGGCAGCCCTACCCGGACGCGCGGCGACTGCTGGCGGCGGGTGTCACGGTCGCGCTGGCTACTGACTGCAACCCGGGGTCGTGCTTCACCTCCAGCATGCCGTTCTGCATGGCCCTGGCCGTGCGGGAGATGCGGATGACCACCCAGGAGGCGCTCTGGTCCGCCACCGCGGGCGGCGCCCGGGCATTGCGCAGGACCGACGTCGGCCACCTCGGCGTGGGCGCCCGCGCCGACCTGATGATCCTCGACGCACCGTCGCACAGCTACCTCGCGTACCGGCCCGGGGTCCCGCTCGTCGCCGCCGTCTGGCAGGCCGGGGAGCCGGTCCCCGGCGGCTGCTTGCCGTGGTCTCCGGCTGTGGAAAACGAAGATCAGTGAACTTTTTCGCCCCGGGCGGGGCAAAAAAGTTCACTGATAACGAAATGCGTGAGATAGCGGCGTCGAGGTGGTGATTGCGAGCGGTGAGTGGCAGCACGGCGGGCCCGTCCGCCTGGATCCGGTTCACCGAGCGGCTGCGGCTGGAGCCGATAGGCCCTGAGCACGCGGGTGACCTGTGGCGGCTGCACCAGGACGAGGCGGTGGCGGCCTGGCACGCCGGCCGCTGGACCGCGCGGATGGCGGAGGAACGGGCGGCTGCCTACCGTGCGGCATGGCAGGCCGATGGGGTCAGCAAATGGCTGGCTTACGATCGCGGCACCGGCGGGATGGTGGGTCGTGGCGGGGCTGTCCCGGGTGAACCTCGGCGGCCGGGACAGGCTGGAGGTCGGCTGGACGGTGCGCGCGGACCTGTGGGGGAATGGCTACGCCACGGAGATCGGCCGGGCCGGCCTCGAATTCGCCTGGGATGATTGCGGCGGCGCGGAGGTTGTCGCCTTCACCGAGGTCCACAACCGGCGCTCGCGCGCCGTGATGGAGCGCCTCGGGATGAGCTACGCCGGGCCTTTCGACCACCACGGAGAGCCGTTCGTCCTCTACACGATCACCCGTGCCGCAGCGCCGGGTAGTGGCCAGCGAACCTGATCAGCGGCTCGCCCGAGTCAGCCACATAAGGGACGGCGAGCACCGCCGCGATCACCAGCAGATGATCGCCGGCCGGCAGGCGCTGGCTGGCCTCGCACTCCAGCGCCGCGAGGCCACCCTCGGGGATCAGCGCCCCGGACCGTGCGCCGCGGAAATGGGGCACACCGTCGAGCAGTAGCCGGGCGCCCGGCCGGCCCGCCGCCGCGAACCGCCCGGCGAGCGCGCGCTGGCCGACGCCCAGGATGGTCACCCCGAACCTGCTGACCCGGCTGAGTACTTCGGCCGGGTAGGAATCGGCGATCAGTGAGACGAGCACCAGCGGGGGAGCGAGGGACAGCGGGCAGAACGCGCTGACCGTCGTTCCGATGTCGTCCCGCCCGTCGCTCACAGTGACCAGGGTCACTCCGGACGCGAACGCCGACAGCGCCTCCGCTAGCCGCCCGCCGGAGTCATCCCCGGGCCGTACGGGCCCGGAATCATCCCCGGCCAGCAGGCCGCCGGAGTCATCTCCGGGCATCACGGGCTCGGAGTCATCTCCGGGCATCACGGGCTCGGAGTCATCTCCGGGCATCACGG
>DAIRVB010000131.1:0-5156 GCA_036803065.1 Streptosporangiaceae bacterium | reverse complement strand
GGCTCGGAGTCATCTCCGGGCATCACGGGCTCGGAGTCATCTCCGGGCATCACGGACACTGAGCGGATACTGAACGTTCGGTCATTGGATGGTCCAGGGGCCAGGCAAGATCAGCGGTCCGTAGGACGGCAGGCCAACGCTAGCCGCGAGCCGCCAGACCGGCCCCCAGCTCTCGGCCAAAAGACCCGCCTGCGCAGCAGACCGGCCCTCACTCGATTCCGGCGGGCGGACCCGGTCCAGCGGGCGGACACGCGGGTACAGGCGCAGCGGCGCGGCGTCCGGCAGGCCAGCCTTGCGCCTGGCCAGCGCCACCGCGGTCGACAGCCCGCCGAGTTCGTCGACGAGGCCGTTGACCGCGGCGTCCGCCCCGGTCCACACCCGGCCCCTGGCGATCTCGTGCACCTGCTCGGCGGACATGCCACGGCCAGCGGCAACCTTGCCGGTGAAGTCCGCGTAGATCCGGTCCAGCCAGGTATTGACCCGCCCCCACTCGTCGTCGCTGAACGGCCGGGTGGTGCTGAACATGTCGGCGTGCGCGCCTTCGCGGACCGCGTCGGTGCTCACCCCGGCCCGCCGTAGCAGGCCGTTCAGCACCGGTTTCCCGGCGAGGACGCCGATCGAGCCGGTCACCGTACCGGGATCGGCGACGATCGCGTCGGCGGCCATGGCGATGAAGTAACCGCCCGATGCGGCCACGTCGCCCATGGATACCACGACGGGCGTGCCCCCCTCGCGGGCCCGGACCACTTCGCGCCATATCGAGTCGGACGCGATGTACGAGCCGCCCGGGCTGTTGACCCGGAGCACGATCGCCCGTGCCCGGTGGTCAGCCGCCGCGGCGCGCAGCGCCGCGGTCATGGTGTCGGACCCCATGGAGCCGGAGGCCAGCGGGCCGCGGCCGCTGCGGCCACGGCGGATCGGGCCGGTCGCGTAGATGAGGGCGATGACATCCTCGCCCGGGTTCGGCAGCGTGCGCGCGCGCTGCGCGAACGCGCGTGCGCGCTGGTAGCGGGTGAGGTAGAGCAGGTAGGCGTCCGGGCCAACCTCCTTCCGGACCTCCGCGTACACCTCGTCCCGGTAGCCGAGCGCGTCGACCAGGCGGGCGTCCAGCGCCTCGTCGGCCAGGAACGGGCCGCGGTCGACCAGCGCCCTGGCGTCGGCCGCCGAGACTTCGAGGCGCTGCCCGATCGCCTCGGTGATCTGCTCGATGACCGAGGCGGCGAGCCGCTCCATGGCTTCCCTGGCGGGGCCGGTGAAGCCGTGCTCGGTCAGCCGTTCGGCGGCGCCCTTGTACTCGTGCCGCCTGCCGACCTGGAAGTCAATGCCCAGCTTGTCCAGCGTGCCGCGATAGAACCAGTTCTCCATGCTGATGCCGGTCAACCCGACGTCACCGGAGGGCTGCAGGTAGATGCGGTCGAACGCGGTCGCCAGGTAGTACGGCACGTTGCCGGGCGAGAAGTCGCCGAACGTCTCCGCCCAGGCGACGGTGAGCTTGCCGGTGCCGCCGAATTCCTGGATGGCGGTGCGCAGTTCCTGGACCCGGGCGAGCCCGATTCCCCGGCCGCCGACCTTCACGATCAGGGCCCTGACCCGGTCGTCGGTGCGCGCCCGGCGGAGCCCGTCGAGCACGTCACCGAGCCTGGCCCGGCGCATCGCCAGTATCGCGGAAACGGGATCGGCCGGCGGCTCCTCCGCGATTCCCTCAGTCAGGTCCAGTTCCAGGATCAGCGGAGCCGTCCTGCGCTGGCGCAGCCTGGTGATCCGGTCTGGGACCAACGAATTCACCATGCGAACCAGCTTACGGCTCGCGGGATGCCTGCCGTCCGCTGGAGGCGACAGCGCTGGGCATGCCATCGAGGGCTGGCGGGCCTGCGCTATCGTCGGTCGGGATGGCCGGAGACGATGGGAATGGCTGGGCCTTCTGCGACCTGGGTCACCGGCATTGGGGCATATACGGCGCCGCTGGCCTGCTGGCTTACGCGCGCGACCGGACGGGACAGCGGTGCGTGCTGCTCGTGCGCCGGGCCAGCTGGACCCAGCATGGGGGAACCTGGGGACCGCCAGGCGGTGCGCGGGACAGCCACGAGTCCTCGGCCGAGGCGGCCCTGCGCGAGGCCGCCGAGGAGTGCGGTGTCCCCCCGGGCGCGGTACGCATCCAGGGCATGCTGCGCGATGATCACGGTGGCTGGTCCTACGAGACCCTGATCGCGGGCGCGGCGTCGGTGTTCCCGGTGCTCGCGGCGAGCCGGGAGGCCACCGAGGTCGGCTGGGTGCCGGTGGGCAGCGTCGATTCGCTGCCGCTGCATCCCGGGTTCGCGCAGACCTGGCCGGTTCTGAGGGACGTCCTGGAACCCGTCACCGTGATCGTGGATGGCGCGAACGTGATGGGCGCCCGCGCCGACGGATGGTGGCGGGATCGTGCCGCCGCGGCCGTGCGCCTGCACGATGAGCTGGCCCGATTGAGCGCCCGTGGCGTGGCGTCGCTTCCCGATGGTGTGGCCGCCGCCGCCCTGGACCGCTGGTTCCCGCAGTTCGTCCTGGTTATCGAGGGAGCGGCCCGGGCGGCCGCCGACCGGCTGGCGGCACGGTCCGCCGCCGACCCGGGACCCGGCGACGATGTCCTGGTCGTGACCGCCCCAGGCAGCGGCGACGACACGATCGCCGCCCTGGCGGGGAAAACTGACGGCCGCCGTCTGGTCGTCACCGCCGACCGTGAGCTGCGCCGCCGGTGCATGGACGCCGGCGCGGCCGTCACCGGGCCGCGCTGGCTCCTCGGCCTGCTGTAACCCGGGGTCATCCGGGAACTGCCTGCGGGCATCCGCCCCCTCCGCCGGATGCCCGCAGGTCGCCGGCGCTGGCCGGCGCGGCCATCGCTACATCGGGACGAGCTCGAATATCTCGACGCTGAACCGGCCCTTGCCCTCGGACAGGAACGGGTGGCCGTCGACCAGCCCGCGGGCGGCGTCGATGCTGTCGGCTTCGACGATCGTGTAGCCGTTCTGGTCGCTGGGCGCCGGGTGTGACCCGTCGTCGCTGACCGCTGAGCGGGCGCCGAACGGCGCCCCGCCGTCGATCAGCGCCCCCCCGACACGGCCCATCCAGTCGCCCCAGGCCTTCATCTGTTCGGCGGACTGCTCGGGCGTGAAGTCCTCCATGGACGTCGCCGGGCCCCGGTACAGGTACAGGAACTTGCTCATCTGCCACTCCCTCGGGTGAACGGAGAGACCGGCAACCACGCTGTCTCCCCGGGATGCGCGCCCTGTGCGCGCCTCATTCACCCGACGAACGGCCCACCGGGAAATCGACAGCCGGGCCAGGCAACGAATTTCACTGGCCGGTGACGTCCCGGCGGCTGGCCGCCCGGACGCACTCGTGCCACACCGAGCGGAGCAGGGGCCGGGTAGCCCGCAGCACCGGCCGCGCCGCGAAGTAGCTTCCGGCCACCGCGCTGACGCCGACACCGAGATCGATCGAGATGCGTCCCTGCTTGGCCCAGTACACGTCCTTGAGGTCCAGCAGCAGCGCGAACTCGTCGACAATGAGCGCCAGCCCGGCCCCGTAGCTGAGCGCCACCGCGGGATGCCTGCGATGCACGTCCTCACCGCGGACCGCGACGGCGCCCACTCCGGTGAGCATCCCGATTCCCCACAGGTAGTGATGCAGGTGCTCGCCGCCCGCACTGAGGTTGCGGAATGGGCCTTTTCCGGCCCTGATCGCGTACGTGATGCCGCGGGTCGCCGCGAAGGTCGCCGTGAAAGCGAGCCAGCTGAGCAGGGCGGAACGCTGCCCCGGGTCCAGTTCCTCATGGAACGAGGAGCGCACGCCACCGGTGAGCCTCGGCACGGCACCTGTCATGGCGACTGTCACATCCGCACCATACTCGCCGAGACAGCGGCCGCATTCCAGGTCCGGGGGGTGTGTCAGGTCCGGGGTGTGGGCCAGGTCACGGCGGATGGGGCTCCGGTTGTGCTTGGGTCGGGAGGTGACCGTTGCCGAGGTGATCGCGCTGATCGGGGTGGGCGTCCTCGCGGGCATCGTCAGCACGGTGGCGAGCCTGGCGTCCGTGGTCTCCTATCCGGCGCTGCTCGCGCTCGGCCTGCCCCCGCTGTCCGCGAACGTGACGAATACCGTCGCTCTCCTGTTCACCGGCGTGGGCGCGACGGCGGGTTCACGGCCGGAACTGGCTGGGCAGTGGCGCCGGGCTGGCCGCCTCGGGCTGGTCACCGCGGCCGGCGGGGCCGCGGGTGCGGCGTTGCTGCTGGCCACGCCGGCCCGGACCTTCGAGGACGTGGCCCCGTTCCTGATCGGGGGCGCGTCGCTGGTCCTGCTCCTGCAGGCGCGGCGGGAACTACGGCCCAGGCCGGCCGGTGGCGAGCGCAGCCCGCTGCTGCTGGCCGCGCTGTTCTGTGTCGCGATCTATGTCGGGTACTTCGGCGCGGCCGGGGGGATCATGCTGCTCGCCGTCCTCACCCCCATGCTGGCCGAGTCGATGGCCAGGACCAACGCCGTGAAGAACGTCGTCTCGGGGCTGGCCAACGCGGTCGCGGCGGCGGGCTTCGCCCTGTTCGGGCCGGTGCGCTGGGCGTTCGTGGTGCCGCTCGCGGCGGGTTTCCTGATCGGCGGCTGGGCCGGGCCATCCCTGGTCCGCAGGCTTCCGGGTCGGCCGCTGCGCATCTTCATCGCCTGCTGCGGCCTGGCCCTCGCGGTCAGGCTCGCCATCAGCGCCTACCGCTGACCCGCGCTTACCGGCCAGCAGATCCTGCCGACCTGGGAGCAACGCTACTGGACCACCATGTCGTTTTTCGATACTATCGTTTTTCGATATGTAGAACGGTCACTTCGGCGGCTGTAGGCTCGGCGCCTCCATGGATGACGAGCTCAAGGCCACAGTGTGAGGGCATCCGTCGGCGGCTCCGAGCAGCCATCCCCGATCCAGATCCGGCTGGATGACCTCCTCGCTGAGCGCGGCATGACGCTGACCGCCCTGTCGGAGCAGGTCGGGATCACCGTCGTCAACTTGTCGATCCTGAAGAACGGGAGAGCCCGGGCCATCCGCTTCAGCACCCTGGCCCGGCTCTGCGACGCCCTGCGCTGCCAGCCCGGGGATCTGCTCAGCTACGCCGGGCAGCCGGGCTACCAGGATCAGCCGGTCACGA
>DAIRVB010000130.1:5556-9292 GCA_036803065.1 Streptosporangiaceae bacterium | reverse complement strand
GTCCCAATGCCGTTCCCGTTCCCAGTCCCAGTTCCAGTGCTGGCCCCAGTTCCAGTGCTGGCCCCAGTCCCAGGGCCGGCCTCAGCCCCAGCGCCGGCCCCAGGGCTGGCCTCAAAGCTGTCCAGCGCCGGCTGTGGCCGGTTGCGCGCCAGGAACAGCGGTATCAGCATCGGGCCGACGAACATCGCCGTCATCATGTAGCGGAACAGCTGGTCTGGATTGTCGGCGAACACCATGAGCTGCTGGCCGGCCACGATCGCGACCATGGACAGCAGGGCCCAGTTCTTGCGGCGCAGCGCGAACGCCACCACCAACGCGTAAGAGAGGTACGACCAGGTCGCCCCGCGCCACAGCAGCCAGTCCAGCTGCCGCGTCTCGCTGGCGACGCGCAGGAAGATCGCCGTATTGTTCCCGAAGCTGCCCAGGAGCGGCCGGGCGGAGAAGTCGTGCCGGTAGGGGTTGTACTTCACGGCCGGCACGTTGCCCCAGCCCCACAGGTTGGCCGGGTAATAGGAGAGGTAGTCGTAGGTAGCGGCGGCCGAGCTGCCCGGGAAGGCGAGCCAGGCGATGGAGCCGCGGCAGATCCGGGCGCCGATCACCAGCTGAGGTGTCCGCTTGAGTGTCCTCAGCCACAGCTTGAAGAGCGGGGTGGACTCTCTCGACGCATTGTTATCGAAATTGCGGAGGAAGGTCGTGGAGTTGGAGTTGTAGCACCTGGGATACGCGCCAGAAGCCTTCCACTCCGCGAGCGGCACCACCTTGGCCATCAGCTTCAGGTCGGCCGGGGTGAACGTCTGCGGCGCCTCGGCATAGACGACGGCGATGTCCGCGTTGGCTGGGCCGAACAGCAGCGACCGGCTGGGCAGCTTGATGCCCACGGCCGGGAGGATGACCAGGTTGAGCAGGAACGTCAGGAAGATGGCCCCAGCGGCCAGGGCGGCGAGCCGCCCCCGGAAACCGGCCAGCAGGATCACCAGCCCGACCGCGGTTAGCCCCGTGATCACGACCCCGTCCTGCCGGAACAGGCAGACGCCGAACAGCTCCAGGCCGATCGCGATCAGCAGCCGGTTCACCCGGGGGTGCCGGCGCCAGTTCGGCAGATCGCGCAGCGAGAGCAGGTGGGCCAGGGTCGGCACGAGCAGGTAGGCGCAGATCGTGAAGGGCACGTCCTTCCAGACGAAAATGATGAAGGAGCCCTCGGGCGGCAGCGCCACGACGACCGCGGCGGCGATCGCGGTCCACCGGCCCGGCACGCCGAGGCGGCGGAACGCGTAAACCGTGTACGCCAGGGCCGCCGCCGTCGCCACCGTCTGGGCGAGCGTCAGCAGGCCCAGATCACCGGTCAGCTTCAGGCTGACCAGCACGAGGAAGTCGTACAGAACTGAAGCGTTGTTGATCCACGGCCCGGTCGTCACGTGCAGGACGAAGTTGATCGAGTCCGCGTTCATCAGTCCCGGGTAGAACGCGGCCCACCAGAACAGCAGGATCAGCTGGCAGACGAGGTAGGTGGCCAGCGGCAGCCGCCACGGCGGCGGCACCTTCGCCAGCAGGCCGGCGACCCGGGGCGGAACATGGCGGACCCCGCTGCGGCCTGCGGGACGGCCGGAACCCGGCGGCACGGCGGGCGCCGCGCCGGATTGGACCGGCGGGGCTGTCTCGTTGATGCGCATCGGGCTCCTTCGTGCTCCTCAGCTGCCGGGTCCGGCGTCAGTCAACGCGAAGTTCACCAAGGAGGATAGACCGGGACGTCGCGTGGTCGGGTGGGAGTGACGGGATCTCGCGCGGCCGGCCATGGCGGCCCCGGGAGGCGGCCATGGTGGCCTAGAGGAAATGACGTGCAACGGACCAGTACCCGCTCATGATGGCGTTGAGTAGGCCAACTCCGGGTGGCGCGGCGACGTTGGCGGGATCGATCCGCGCCGTCATCCGGTTGAAGATCACCGTGTCCGGGACCGTGCGCTCGCCCTGGATCAGGGCCCGCCGGGCCCGGACCCAGCCGCGGTGCTGCCAGAGCCAGAGCCAGCCGTGCAGCTTGGCCCGGCCCCAGCCGCCCGCGATCGCCGCCCCGAGCATGAGCAGGTCGGTGAGCGCCAGGATCGGCGCCAGTACCAGCAGGCTGCGGCGCTGGTAGGTGGTGAGCAGCAGCAGCAGGCGGTTGCGTTCCAGCAGGTAGAACTTCCGCTCGTTGCGCGAGAACTCATAGTGGTGCAGCACCACGGCATCGGGGACGTACTCGACGGTCCGGCCCCGCTGCCATAGCCGCAGGCTGAGTTCGGTGTCCTCGTGGTACGCGAAATATTCAGGGGCGAAGCCGCCCAGTTCTTCCCAGAGGTCCCGGCGGATGACGAAGCAGCAACCCGATCCGGCGGTCACCTGGCGGCGCCGCGCGTACCGGGTGGCCGGCTCGCCGAAGCCGCCGGACCAGGCCAGTCCGGTGAAGTGCACCGGGTTGCCGGCCGAGTTCATCTCCTCCGGCGCGTCGGCGAGGCGGATGGAGCCCGTCGCGAGCCCTACCTCCGGCTCGGACGCCACCTCGGCCAGCCGGGACAGCGCAGCGGGCGCGACGACCGCGTCGGAGTTGACGAAGGCCAGGTACTCCCCGCGTGCTTCGGCCGCGCCACGGTCGCAGCCGCCGGAGAACCCGGAATTGGTCTCAGATGTGATGACCCGGACCCTGTCCAGCCCCTTGACCTGGTCGATCGCGTCGGAGGTGCAGCCGTTGTCGACGACGACGACGTCGATGTCGATATCGGTGGACGCGAGCGCCGCGCGTACCGCGTCCTGCAGCCACGGCTCGGCGCCGTAGGCAAGTATCACCGCCGTGACGGTTTGCATTACCGGGTTTCTCCTGTGAGGCTTGCGGCCGGCGCCGTCTGGCCGGCTCCGGGTTCCGGGTCAGGGCCGCCCGGCCTGGGCACCCGCAGCAGCACGACGAACCCCAGGGCGAGGGCTACCGTCAGCGAGCTGAGCGCATAGGCGGCCTCGACCCGGAGCTTGACCTCTCCAGGCAGGAACGTGATGACCGCGAGGACCACGGCACCAGCCGCCCAGGCCAGCAACTGGTCACGGTGGCGGCTCACCGCCATTGCGCCCTGGCCGAGAACCATCGCCAGCATGTAGCAGGTCGTCCCGGTCGCCAGCAGGGCGAAGTCGGCCGGCCCGAGGATGTGCCGGGCACCGAACAGGACCGGGATCAGCCACGGCCCGAAGATCACCGCGAGCAGGCCTCCGGCGAGGCCCATCCCGGCGACGATCGCGCTGGCCCGCGCGAGCAGCCGCCAGAAGTGACGGAACTGGCCCGCCGCGATGGCCCCGGCCAGCCCGGGCAGCAGCGCGGCCTGCAGCGACGCGAAGACGAACAACGGCACCCGGGCCACCACCATGCCGTCAAGCAGCGCGGCGACGACGGCGGGATGGCCCGGCGACAGCAGGTCGGCGTTGATGACCGCCACGTTCACCACGAGCTGGGCGAGCAGGCTGGAGCCAATCAGCAGGCCCAGTCCCCGGCATAGCTGCATCCAGGTGATGGCCGGCCCAGGGCGAAGATCCCGCAACGTCGGGCCGAGCGTGAATACCGCCGACAGCACCGGGGCGACGGTGAGGATCAGGCCGAACATGACCGGCGAGCGCATGCCGGAAATGCCGAGCGCGCCCGCGAACACGGCGCGGAGGCCGCCATCGATGCCGAGTTGCGCGCCGTAGGCGTGGAACCTGCCCATGCCGGCCAGCACGCCAC
>DAIRVB010000130.1:0-5546 GCA_036803065.1 Streptosporangiaceae bacterium | reverse complement strand
GGGCCAGGAACGCGCCCGCCAGCGCGGCCACCATCCCGATGTCGCCGCCGAACAGCTTGTCGGCCAGTGGCCTGGCCGCCGCCGCCAGCGGGACCAGCACTGCGAGCAGGATGATCCCGGCGAGCACGGCGCCGCGGCGCACCACCGGGGCGATCCCCTCGCCGGTCACGGCGCGCGCCGCGACGTGCCTGATGAGCTCCTGCTCGATCGGGAAGAACAGGCCGAGGCCGAGGCAGAACACGATCACCCAGAGCACCGACAGGGCCGCGTCGCCGGGCTTGCTCAGCTCATGGCCGGCCACCGCGAGGTGCACGTACGAGGCGACGCCCAGCACTCCGAGCCCGATTCCCACCGGGAGCGTCCCTGACGGCAGCAGAGCCAGCGCCCTGGTCGCGAGCTTCATCGGCGGCTGAGGGCCAGCAGCAGCGCGAAAAAGGCCCGGCCCAGATACAGCACCGCCTTGGCCGGCGATTTGCTGGGCACGCCCGCGAATCGCTGCCGCATGGCCACCGGAACCTGCTTGACCCGGTAGCCCAGGCGGATGACCCGGACCACGGTCTCGACCGTGTCACCCAGGTACTCGACCGGGTACCAGGAGGCGAACAGGTTGATCAGGTCGCGATCACAGGCCCGGAACCCGGATGTCGTGTCGGTCAGCTTGCGTCCCGCCATGCGGGACAGCGTGAACGACAGCATGGCCATCGCCCAGCGCCGCGGTCCGTGTACCTGGTAATCGCCTTCGCCCGCGAACCGGGCGCCGATCACGAGGGAGGCGTCCTGCAGGCCATCGATGAGCTTGGGCACGTACCGCGGGTCGTGCTGACCGTCGGCGTCGATCTGCACGGCGACGTCGTAGCCAGCGCTCTTCGCGTACCGGTAGCCAAGGCGCATCGCCCCGCCGACGCCCAGGTTGTAGGGCAGCCGGCTGACGATCGCGCCGGCCTCCCGGGCGACTCGCGCGGTGTCGTCGGCCGACCCGTCGTCCACCACGAGAACGTCGGTCCCCGGCAGCTCACTCTTTATTTCCTTCACGACGTCGCCAATCGAGCCGACCTCGTTCCAGGCCGGCACAATGATCAGAACACGTCGGTTGTTGATCACTCGATAGGCTCCCGCTCAGCAAGCTGCGTGCGGATCAGGGCGACTTCCTCGGCGAGGGTCCGCGTCTTCTCCTCCAGCCGGCTGGATTCCCAGCTCAGGTGGATGCACACCAGCAGCAGGAAAACAACACCGCAGAAGAGGACGAGGCTGACGCCTGATGCCACTCCAGTGAGTCCGGAAAGGGAGTCGAGCAACCGCGGAAAAAAGCCGAGGGGCAAGACGACCAGACCCACGCATATCCACAGAACAGCGTACTTCTCCCGAAGCTGCCGGCGTCGGAGCAACTCCAAAATGGGCACGATGACCACTACGGCGGTCACGGCTGTCAGCACGGTGAGTCTCATCGCAGGTCCCCTTGGAGTTCAGGAATGACGGGCGGCCGGGCGCGTCGGCCAGCATTTCCCGCCAGCCGGCCGGCATCTCCCGCCAGCCGGCCAGCGGCGCGATGCCTGCTTCGGCCCAGCCCGCGCGCGGTTCCATGATAGGTGCCTGGCCGCGCCCAGCCCGTAAGGCTGCGTTCCCATGCCGTTAACGGCCGCCCGGGCGCTCCCACCAGCCCCAGCCGGGACTGTTCCGTCCACGACCCCTCGCCGACCCGGGCTAGGATTCGGCCTATGCGTGGGATCATCCTGGCCGGGGGAACTGGCTCACGGCTGTGGCCGATCACGAGAGCGGTATCGAAGCAGCTGATGCCGGTATTCGACAAGCCGATGATCTACTATCCGCTGTCAACGCTGGTCATGGCCGGTATCCGCGACATCCTGGTCATCACCACACCGGATGACCAGCAGCAGTTCCAGCGGCTGCTCGGCGACGGCGATCAGTTCGGCCTGCGGCTGGACTACATCGCCCAGCCCCGGCCCGGCGGCATCGCGCAGGCCTTCCTGGTCGGCGCTGACTTCATCGGTGACCAGGCCGTCGCGCTGGTCCTGGGGGACAACATCTTCCACGGAACCGGCCTCGGCCGGCAGCTCCGGGCGCACACCTCATCGGCCGGCGGCCGGGTGTTCGCCTACCCCGTCTCCAATCCCCGTGACTACGGGGTCGTGGAGTTCGGGGCTGACGGCCGGGTTCTGTCGATCGAGGAGAAGCCGGCCCACCCCAGATCCCGCTACGCCGTGCCGGGGCTGTACTTCTACGACAACCGCGTCGTGGACATCGCCCGCGGGCTGCGCCCGAGCGCCCGCGGCGAGCTGGAGATCACCGCGGTCAACGAGGCCTACCTGCGAAATGGCGAGTTGCATGTCACCGTGCTGGACCGGGGCACCGCGTGGCTGGACACCGGTACCTTCACCTCCCTGATGCAGGCCTCGGAATTCGTCCGGGTGATCGAGGAACGCCAGGGTCTCAAGATCGGCTGTGTCGAGGAAGCCGTCTGGCGCGCTGGCCTCATCGACGACAAGCAGCTCCGGGCGCTCGCGGAACCGCTTGTTCCCAGCGGCTACGGCACGTACCTGCTCAATGTGCTGGACGAGACCGACGGCGTCCAGATGCTCCAGGCCCACAGCGCCCCGGCGGCAGTGCTGTGAAGATCCTGCCGCTGGCTATCGACGGTGCCTGGGAGGTCGTCCCGGCGCAGCACGGCGACCCACGGGGCCTTTTCCTGGAGTGGTACCGATTCGACCAGCTCGCCGGGGCGGTGGGGCACCCGCTGCGGCTGGCCCAGGCCAACATGTCCGTGTCCGCCCGTGGCGTGGTGCGCGGCATCCACTTCGCGGATGTGCCGCCGGGCCAGGCGAAGTACGTGACCTGCGTCCGCGGCGCCGTGCTCGATGTCGTCGTGGACCTCCGCACCGGCTCGCCGACCTTCGGGCAGTGGCAGGGGGTACGCCTCGATGAGGTGGACCGCCGTGCTGTGTACATCGCGGAGGGTATCGGCCACGGCTTCTGCGCCCTCAGCAACGAAGCTACGCTGACGTACCTGTGCTCGGAGACCTACGCGTCGGAGCGTGAGCACTCCGTTCATCCGCTCGACGCTGACCTCGGGATCGAGTGGCCGGCCGATTCACCGATCGTGTCGGACCGCGACGGGGCGGCTCCCGCCTTGGCCGAGGCGCTGGCCACCGACCTGCTGCCTGACTACGCGGCGTGCCTGGCCTGGACCGCGACACTCGACGCCGGCGCCTCCGGCTAACGGAGTGACGATCGCGGAGCTGAGGCGGCGGGCGGAGGCGCACGGCGTCGCCACCAGCTACCAGGACTGGCGGGGGCAGCGGGTCGTTGTCAGCGAGGAGACGCTCGCCGCGATCCTGGCCGCCCTCGGGGAGCCGCCCGACCGGGCCGGCCAGCCCCCTCCAGCCGGCCAGCCCCCTCCAGCCGGCCGTGCGGCCGCCGGCCTGCGCCCCGGACACGAGGCGCTGGCCGACGCGACCGCCCCGGCGCCGCACGGCCGGTCCTGGGGGTTCGCACTGCAGCTCTACTCGCTGCGCTCGCGGCGGTCCTGGGGTCACGGCGACTTGCGTGACCTGGCCGATCTGGCCGCCTGGAGCGCGCGGGAACTCGGCGCCGGATTCGTCCTGATCAACCCGCTGCACGCGGCCGGGCCGCTCCCGCCGGTGAGCCCGTCCCCCTACCTGCCGATGAGCAGGAGGTTCACCAGCCCGCTCTACCTGAGGATCGAGGACATCCCGGAGTACGCGGGGCTGGCCGGCGGTGACCGCGCGCGCATCGAGGCGCTGGCTGCCCCGCTCCGCGCCCGGAGCGCCACCAGCGACCTCATCGACCGGGACGCGGTCTGGCTGGCCAAGCGCGCCGCGCTGGAGATCATCTACCGGCAGCCGCTCACGGATCAGCGGCGGGCGCGTTTCGAGCGGTTCAGGGCACGGGAAGGCCAGGCCCTCGTCGACTGGAGCCTCTGGTGCGCGCTCGCCGAGATCCACGGTCCTGACTGGCGGGGCTTCGGGGAGCTGCGGGATGTCCGTCGGGCGGCCGGGGCGGCCGGGCGGTTCGGCGCCAGCGCTGATTTTCATGCCTGGCTGCAGTGGCTCGCCGACGACCAGCTGGCGGCGGCCCAGGACGCGGCACGCGGCGCCGGCATGGGCATCGGCGTCATCAGGGACCTGGCCGTGGGCAGCCATCCGGGCGGTGCCGACGCCTGGTCCGGCCAGGACGTCCTCGTCCCCGGCATCAGCGTGGGCGCGCCGCCCGACGAGTTCAACCAGCGGGGCCAGGACTGGACGCAGCCACCCTGGCACCCGCGGCGGCTGGCGGAGCAGGGGTACGCCCCGCTGGCCGGGCTGATCGGCGCTGGCCTGCGGCATGCCGGCGGCCTGCGGGTGGATCACGTGATGGGGCTGCTGCGGCTGTGGTGGGTGCCGGCCGGGATGTCCCCGGATCAGGGCACCTACGTCCGGTACGACCATGAGGCCATGGTCGGCGTGCTGGCCGGCCAGGCGTCCCGGGCCGGCGCGCTGGCCATCGGCGAGGACCTCGGCACCGTGGAGCCGTGGATCCGGGCGCACCTCGCTTCCCGGGGGGTGCTCGGCACGTCCATCCTCTGGTTCGAGCGTGACGCCGACGGCTTGCCGCTGCCGCCCGGCCGGTGGCGCGGCGACTGCCTGGCCACGGTGGGCACGCACGACGTCCCGCCGGCCGCGGCCTTCATCACCGGGGAGCAGGTGGCGTTGCGGGCCCGGCTCGGCCTGCTCACCCGTCCAGAAGCAGTAGAACGATCCTCGGCCGCGGCTGCCGTCTCCGCCTGGCGGGACACGCTGGCCAGCCGCGGGCTCCTGCCCGCAGGCCGCGATCCAGCGCCTGCGGAGTTCACCACCGCGCTCTACGCCTACCTGGCCTGCACTCCCGCCGCATTGATCGGGGTCTCGCTTACCGATGCCATCGGTGACCGGCGCCCCCAGAACATGCCCGGCACGATCAGCGAGTACCCGAACTGGCGGGTTCCGCTGTGCGACGGCGAGGGCCGCGCCGTGCTCCTCGAGGACCTGCCCGGCCGCCGGGACGTCCACGCAGTGGCCACCGCCGTCGGCGGAGCAGCCCCGGCCGTTCCCTGATCACGCGCCGCCGCCGGGGCCGTCAGCTGGAAAGCCCTGCCCGTCCATGATCACGAAGGATCCGGGTCAAATAGAGCCCCAAATCCTTCGTGATCACGCGCCGCCGGCCCGGGCACCCCCGTCCATTCCCTTGCAGGCGATAGCGCGCGAGGGGATATCCGGCCACCTGGAACCGGGCCGTGTCCAATATCACCGGTTTACGGGGACTTGCTGTCACTGTCATATTATGTACGGGAAATTATAGACGAATTTGAAATGCCAGTGAAGATAGTCGCGTATATTTTCCCGATTAGAGATATTCGCGAGTTCCGCCCCTGACAGAATGTCAGGCATGTCATATCAAGCCCCTCGTGGTCCTGCGCCATGGGCGTTGTGGGTGCGCCGGCATAAAGTGCTCACCGTGCTCGGCGGGATCGCCTTATTACTACTACTTATCAG
>DAIRVB010000129.1:5375-9327 GCA_036803065.1 Streptosporangiaceae bacterium | reverse complement strand
ATCATGCTCGCCCTGATCACTGGTCTGTTCATCGCCACGTACACGCTGTGGGACAAGTACGCGGTGAGCACGCTCAATGTCCCGCCGCTGGTCCAGGGATACGTCTCCCTGCCGGTGATGGCCCTGATAATCGCCCCGTTCGCGCTGCGCGACAGGGGCCGCACCGCCCGGGTGTGGGTCACCTACCGGCGTCAGGTTCTCGGCGCGGCCGTGCTATCGCCGCTGGCCTACATCCTGGTGCTCATCGCGCTGAGCTTCACCGCGGTCAGCGCGATCGCCCCGGTCCGCGAAGTCAGCGTCCTGCTCGGCGTCCTGCTCGGCCGCAGGCTGCTCGGCGAGGGCAGTCTGGCCCGCCGCCTCACCGCCGCGGCGACGATCGCCGCCGGGATCATCTGCATTGCGGTGGGGTGACCACCGGTTCGTGGCCGGAATCCGCAGATGATCGCGGCGGGTCCGGGTGAATCGCGGCGGGTCCGGGTGCCCGGGGATCAGCCGAGCATCACGGCCACGGCGTGCGCGGGGATCAGCCGAGCGCCACGGCCGCGGCGTGCGCCGCCCCGGGCAGTACCCCGGCGATCCGCTCCACTGCCTCGTCATCGTGGGCCGCGGAGACGAACCAGGCTTCGTAGGGCGACGGCGGCAGGTAGACGCCGCCATCGAGCATCGCGTGGAAGAACGCGGCGTAGGCCACACTGGACTGGCCACGGGCCTCGCCGAAGTCACGCACCGCCCGGTTGTTGCCGAGGAATACGGAGAACAGGCTGCCGGCCTGCTGCAGCCGGAAGGGCACCCCGCTGGCGGTCAGCGCGTCGGCCGCCAGCTTGGCGACGATGGCGGAGACCTCGTCCAGCCGGGAGTACACCTCCGGGGTGCATGCCCGCAGCGTCGCCAGGCCGGCCGCGGTGGCGAGCGGGTTACCCGAGAGCGTGCCTGCCTGGTAGACCGGGCCGCTGGGGGCCAGCCTGTCCATGATCTCGGCGCGGCCGCCGAACGCCGCGGCGGGCAGCCCGCCTCCCATGACCTTCCCGAACGTCGTCAGGTCGCCAGCCACGCCTTCCCGGCCGTACCAGCCGGATGACGTTACCCGGAATCCGGTGAGCACCTCATCCATGATCAGCAACGCGCCGTGCTCGTGGCACAGTTCGGCGAGCATGTCGTTGAAGCCGCCGGCCGGTGGCACCACTCCCATGTTGGCCGGGCACGCCTCGGTGATCACGCACGCGATACGCGGGCCGTGGTCCACGAAGGCCTGGCGGACAGCCAGGGCGTCGTTGTAGGGGAGCACGACAGTGTCTGCAGCGGACGCGCCAGTGACGCCCGGCGAGTCCGGGAGGGCGAAGGTGGCCACACCGGATCCAGCCGCGGCGAGCAACGCGTCCACGTGGCCGTGGTAGCAGCCGGCGAACTTGATCACGATCTGGCGGCCGGTGAATCCCCGGGCCAGCCGCACCGCCGACATTGTCGCCTCGGTGCCGGAGCTGACCAGGCGAACCTTCTCGACGGGGGTCCTGGCCACGATCTCCTCGGCGAGCTCGACCTCGCCGGGCGTCGCTGTGCCGAACGACGTTCCCCTGGCGGCCGCCTGCGTCACCGCGGCCGTTACCTCAGGGTGGGCGTGCCCCAGGATCATCGGCCCCCACGAGCAGACCAGATCCACGTACATCCGGCCGTCCACGTCAGTCAGGTACGGCCCGCGGCCCGAGATCATGAAGACCGGGGCCCCGCCCACCGCGCCGAACGCGCGCACCGGAGAGTTGACACCGCCGGGGATGACGGCGCAGGCACGGCTGAAAAACTCACCCGATCGCGGCGCTCCGGTCAACCGCTCGTCCCCTCGCAGGCATCGGCCAGGAACTCCAGCATCCGCACCGGGTCGGGCAGCGGGCGGCGGCCCGGCGGGCGGAGCCAGCTTGCCCCGGCGGTGGCGCCCCTGGACGGCGGGGCGAGCACGTAACTGTTCCGGCAATGCCAGCGGAGGCTCGCCACCTGGGCCACGTTTTCCGGCTCACAGTCCAGCTGGCAGGACCACCATTCACCTTCGTCGTCGGGAGCGCCGCGGGTGATGACGAAAAAGAGCGCCCGGTCGCCGACACCGGCCGCGACCGGCCCGGGCTCTACCTCGGCCCGGCGCATCATGCCGAGCGCGACGGCGCCTGCCGCGGCGGGCACGTCCAGGACATCGAAGACCCGGCCGGTGGCCAGGATCACGTTGGCGTCCGGCCGTTCCAGCCAGTACCGCCCTGCTTCAACCGGATCGGAGGTGGCCTCGATCTGCCAGGCGGCCGAGATCGGATGCGCGCCAGGGGCCGGGCAGCCCACCCGGTCGCAGGAGCAGGCGCGGCCGGTGCCCCGGTCGCCCAGCGACGCGGCGGACAAGAAGGAGCGGCTCCGCGACGCGGTGGACATGCCAGCGCCGTCGCCCAGCGAATGGGCCCCACCGCACACCGGCCAGCCCATCGCGGCGTACTCGACGGCCGCGGCGGCAAGCCGCCCTGCGTCCCTGCGTCGGCTCCGACGCAGCACCGGTGCGACCATCTGCTCCTCTCCCACCAGGACCCTCTTGACCGATGATGCCCGCTGACCCGGGCACCGCGCAGGCCGCCCCACTAGGTGTGGCCGACATGTTGCATAACGGATACGCGCGGGTAACCCCATTTACCGCAACGACAAACCCGTAACAGCGGTCTCAACTGGACCACCAGTGCGCACGCGTCCGTGCGCCGAGCCGCAAGCGTAACCGTGGCCAGGGCCACCGGTGCGCAGGCGTCCGTGCGTCGACCCGCGGGCGTAACCGTAGAGACCAGTATCTCAGGTCAAGGGCGTCTCGTGCGCCACATCAGAAGCCGCAACAAAGCTACGCAAGCCTGCGGGGCGATGCGCGGATGCCCCTTAGGCGAGGCGGCGGGCGGCCTCGGTGGCCCAGTAAGTGAGGATGATGCCAGCGCCAGCCCGGCGGATCGCGGTGAGTGTCTCCATAATTACCCGGTCCCGGTCCAGCCAGCCGTTAGCCGCCGCGGCCTCGGCCATCGCGTATTCCCCGCTCACCTGGTACGCGGCCACCGGCACCGGCACGGCGGCAGCGATCTGATGGACGATATCCAGATAGGGGAGGGCAGGCTTCACCATGACGATGTCAGCGCCTTCCGCCACATCGAGAAGCACTTCCCGCAGCGCGTCGCCGGCCTGCGGATCCTGCTGATAGGACGCCCGGTCGCCGAACCGGGGCGCGCATTCGGCCGCGTCACGGAACGGGCCGTAGAAGGCCGAGGCGTATTTGGCCGAGTACGCGCAGATGGCCACGTCAGCATGGCCGCTGCCATCGAGGGCGGCCCGGATCGCGGCCACCTGGCCATCCATCATGCCGCTGGGCCCGACCATGCCGGCGCCCGCCGACGCCTGGGCAACGGCGATCTGTCCGTACCGCTCCAGGGTCGCGTCGTTGTCCACCTCACCCGACTCGGTGAGCAGTCCGCAGTGGCCGTGGTCGGTGTATTCGTCCAGGCACAGGTCCGCCATGAGCACCGTGGCCCCGCCCACCTCAGCGGACAGGTCGGCCAGGGCCGATGTGAGGATCCCCGCCGGGTCGTCGGCGGCCGAGCCGCGGGCGTCCTTGACCGCCGGGACGCCGAAGAGCATGAGCCCACCGACGCCCGCCTCCACCGCCTCGGCGGCGGCCTTACGCAGGCTGTCCCTGGTGTGCTGGACGACGCCTGGCATGGAACTCACCGGTTGCGGCTCGCGGATTCCTTCCTTGACGAACAGCGGCAGCACCAGGTCGGACGGCTGGACGCTGGTCTGGGCGACGAGGCGCCGAAGCGCCGCGGTGCGGCGCAGCCTGCGCGGCCGTGCTGCGGGAAACTCGGCGGTCACTGCGGCTCCTGGGGTTATCTCAGTGCTGGTTATCTCAGTGCTGGTTACCTCAGTGCTGGTTACCTTAGGCGGCGGCGGGCGC
>DAIRVB010000129.1:0-5275 GCA_036803065.1 Streptosporangiaceae bacterium | reverse complement strand
GGTTATCTCAGTGCTGGTTACCTCAGTGCTGGTTACCTTAGGCGGCGGCGGGCGCCGCGGCGGCGCTCGCTTGGCTTCCGTACGGGCTCGCCCGCGGCGACGGCCGCGTCGCGGATGCTCGCCCCGTATTCGGCGAGCGCGTCCACCAGGGCCGTGGCCGAGGGTTTCGTTGCGGTCACGTCCACCCGGAGCCCGAACTCGGCCGCGGTGCGCGCGGTCTGCGGCCCGATAACGGCGATCACCGTGACCGCGTGCGGCTTCCCGGCGATGCCGATCAGGTTCCGCACCGTGGATGACGAGGTGAACAGGACCGCGTCGAATCCGCCGCCCTTGATCGCCTCACGGATCGGCGCGGGCGGCGGCGCGGCCCGGACCGTGCGGTACGCGGTCACGTCCTCCGCCTCCCAGCCGAGCTCGGTCAGCTTGGCGACCAGCGTCTCTGTCGCGATATCGGCGCGGGGCAGCAGCACACGGTTGATCGGGTCGAGGACGTCGTCGAAGGGCGGCCAGACCGCAGCCAGACCCTCGCCCGACTGCTCCCCCTCGGGGATGAGATCAGGCTTGATACCGAATTCGCGCAGGGCGCCTGCCGTCTGCTCGCCGACCGCCGCGACCTTGACCCCGGCGAACGCGCGGGCATCCAAGCCGTACTCCTCGAGCTTCTCGCGCACCGCGCGGACCGCGTTGACCGAGGTGAAGGCCACCCACTGGTAGCGTCCGGTGACCAGGCCCTTGACGGCACGCTCCATCTGCTGAGGGGTACGCGGCGGCTCGACGGCGATCGTGGGGACCTCTTCGGGCACCGCGCCGTGCGCCTGCAGCCGCTCCGAGACCGCCGCTGCCTGCTCCTTGGTGCGGGGCACCAGCACTCGCCAGCCGAACAGCGGCTTCGTCTCGAACCAGGAGAGATCCCGGTGCGCGGCGGCGGCCTGGCCCACCACGCCGACAGCGGGCCCTTGCTCCATGAGCAGGCTGACACCAGCGGCCTTGAGGTCCGCCGATACCGACCCGAGCGCGCAGGCGACGGTGAGCTGATCGGTGGTGGTGCCGTTCCAGGTGATGGTGAACGGCGTGGTATCCGGCCATCCGGCCGCCACCAGCAGCTTGGCGAGATCGACGGGCCCGGCCTCCACGCCGAGGATGACCAGGCTGCCCGACGGCGATGCGTCCGATGCCAGCCGACTGACGTCGGACGCGTGGATGATCCGCACATCGGCGCTCGTACCGGAGGTCAGCGGGATGCCCGCGTAGGCCGGCACGGCGGTGGCCGCAGGCACGCCAGGCACGATTTCGAACCGGGCACCCGCCTTCGTGCAGGCTGCGACGTCGCTGGCCGCCTGGCCGAAGATGAACGGATCTCCCTCGTACAGCCTGACCACCAGCTGGCCCGCCTTCGCCGCCCGCGCCAGCATCCGCGGATCCTGCTCGGGACTGGTGGAATCCGAGACCACCGCGTCGGCGCGCAGCAGGTGACCGAGCCGGCCGGTCAGCTCAGGGCTGCCCACCACCAGGTCCGCCCGCGCGAGAAGCTCGACGGCACGGACCGTCAGCAGCCCCTCATTCCCGGGCCCCGCGCCCACGAAGGCCACGAGCCCGGACTTCGTGGCCGCGGTCCGGCCGGCCTTCCCGGGCGTCTGCGCCGCCGGGGAAGTTGCCGCTGCGGGCTTCTTGGTTGTTGATCCCAGGCTCACTGTGTATCGTCCCCGCTGCTCATATCGTCCGAAGACATCGCCATGTACCTCCCAGCGCCTCGGCGAAGGAGTTCCACTGCCACCTCGCGGCCGAGGCGGCCTGCCTCATCCGCGGGAGCCTCCGCGCTCGCCCGTACCGCCGCTCCCCCGTCGGCCCCCGCGACAACCGCTCTCAGCTGCAGCATCTCCGTTCCGGCAGCATACGCGCCCACCGGGGCGCTGCACCCAGCCTGAAGCGCTGCGAGCAGGCTGCGTTCCGCGGTCACGGCCGCCCGGCTGACCGGGTTGTCCACGCAGGCCAGGAGGTCCGCAAGGCCAGGGTCCCGGTCCAGGCACTCCACGGCCAGCGCGCCCTGGCCGGGAGCGGGCACCATTTCGTCGGGCTCGAATACCTGGGTGACGGCGTCGAGGCGGCCGATGCGGGCCAGTCCCGCATAGGCCAGCAGCACCGCGTCGAGCTCGCCGGACTCGACCTTGCCCAGGCGAGTTCCAGCGTTGCCGCGGACCGGGACGGGGCGCACATCCGGGCGCAGCAACAGCAGCTGGGCGGCGCGGCGCGGCGAGCCGGTGCCGATCCGCGCGCCGGGTGACAGGTCGGCCAACTTAGCGCCATCCCGCGCCACCAGCGAGTCCCTGGGGTCTTCGCGGGGCGGAACCGCGGCGAGCACGATGCCAGGCGCCGGGCCGACCGGCAGGTCCTTGAGTGAGTGAACCGCGAAGTCGACCTCACCGGCCAGCAGGCTCTCCCGCAGGGCGCTTACGAACACCCCGGTGCCGCCCACCTGAACCAGTTCCGCCCGGGTGACATCACCGAACGTGGTCAGCCCCACCAGCTCGACGCTGGCCCCGGTCAGCTCGGTAACGAGGCTCGCCACCCGGCCGGACTGGGCCATGGCCATCGGGCTCTTGCGGGTGCCGAGCCGAAGCGCGCGAGTGCTCACCGGGCCGCCTCCGGCCCAGCGGGGGGATCAAGGGCAGCGTTTTGAGGGGTGGCCCCATCCGGCCCCGAGGGCCGCACCAGGCCGACGTCAGCCCGGGTCACCGCGTCGATAGCCGCGGGGTCCAGATCGAACAGGACTCGCAGAGCGTTCTCGTAGGAGTCGCCGCCCGGCGACCCGGCCAGTTCCTTGACCCGCACGGTCGGCGAATGCAGCAGTTTGTCCACCACCCTGCGCATGGCCCGCGCCACCTCACTGTGCGTGCGGGCGTCGAGCGTATGCAGCCGGCCGGCGAGCCGGGCGATTTCAGCGTCCACCACCTCGGCGGCCTTCGCCCGCAGGGCGACCACGGTCGGCGCCACGCGAGCCGCATGCTCGGCCGACACTCGCGCGTCGAACTCCTCCGCGACGATCGCCCGCACCGCGGCCACATCGCCGCGAAGGGTGACCTGCCCGGCATCTCCCGCCTCGCCGAATGTCGCCAGGCTGACGAGGCTGACGCCGGGCAGTCGGCCCGCGGCTTCTTCCACGTCGCGGGGCAGTGCCAGGTCGAGCAGCACGAGCGGGTGCCCGGCGCGCGGCGCCGGTTCCCCGCCCCCTGCGGCTTCCCCACGCTCTGCGACGTTCCCGTCCCTGGGCCGCCCAGGTCGCAGCCGCAGGGCCCGGGTGACGTCGTCTGCGCTGATCACCAGCCCCGCCGAGCCGGTACAGGAGATCACCAAGTCGGCGGCGGCTAGGAGGCCAGGCATGTCGTCGAGATCCGCGGTCGTTCCGGAGACGGCTGCCGCGAGCCGCCGCGCGCGATCCGGCGTGCGGTTTGCCACCACCATGCGGAATGCCCCCATCCGGGCGGCAGTGTTGGCGGCCAGCGAGCTCATCGAGCCGGCCCCGATCACGAGGACTGCGCGGCCGCGCAGCGGGACCGCTGGGTCAACCGGGGCCGGCAGGTGCTCCGCGGCGAGCCCGATCCCGACGCTGACCACGTTGGCGCCCGCCCGGTCGATGCCGGTCTCGGCGTGCGCCCGCTTGGCCGTGCGCAGCGCGAGGGCTCCCAGGTCGCCGAGGATGCGGCTAAGGGTGCCCTGCTCACGCGCGAGGCCCAGCGACTGGCGGACCTGGCCGAGGATCTGGCTCTCACCCACCACCAACGACTCGAGCCCGCATGCCACCGCGAGCAGGTGCTGCACGGCACGGTCCTCGTAGTGCACGTAAAGGTGCGGGGTGAGTTCGCTGAGCGGGAGCCCGGAGTGCCGGGCCAGCAGTTCGGAGATCGAGGTAACGCCGCCGTGGAACTTGTCCACCTCGGCGTAGACCTCGACCCGGTTGCAGGTTGACACGACGAAAGCACCGGCGGCGTTGCCCGCCTGGGAGACGTCGCGCAGCAGCTTGGTGAGGGCGTCGCCGCCGACCACGGCCCGCTCCAAGGTGGCGACCGGCGCGCTCTTGTAGCTGAGCCCGACCACGAGCACACTCACGTCCGCACCTCCCGGCCTGCCACACCATTGCTGGCCGGGGCATTGCTGGCTGGCCGGGCCGCCGGCTCGGCCGGCCAGCCAGCATCGTCGGTATCTACGCGCACGACAGACCTCCGCTGCGCGTGGAAGGCGAGAATCTGCAATTCAATGGACAGGTCGACCTTACGCACGTCGACGCCTGACGGCACGTTAAGCACCATAGGGGCGAAATTGAGGATGCTTGTCACGCCCGCGGCGACGAGGCGGTCACAGACATCCTGCGCGGAGCCTGCCGGGGTGGCGATGACGCCGATTGACACTCCCTGCCGCACTACCACGGACTCGAGCTGGTCCGCGCTGCCCACCACGTGACCCGCGATCTCGGTGCCCACGACCTCGGGATCGCTGTCAAGCAGCGCCGCCACGCGGAAGCCTCGTGACGCGAAACCTCCATAGTTCGCGAGCGCGCGACCCAGGTTGCCCGCGCCCACGATGACGACCGGCCAGTCCTGGGTCAGCCCGAGTTCGCGGGAGACCTGGTAGACGAGGTAGTCCACGTCATACCCGACGCCGCGGGTGCCGTACGAGCCCAGGTGGGACAGGTCTTTGCGGAGTTTGGCGGAATTCACCCCGGCCGCTGCCGCCAGTTCCTCACTGGACACCGTGGCAATGTCCTGCTCGGCGAACGCGTACAGCACCCGCAGGTAGACCGGAAGGCGGGCGATGGTCGCCTCGGGTATGCCATGGCTGCCATTGGCGGACACTGTACGGCGGGACATGCGCCGGCGCTCCTGAGGGGATCGACGCTATGGGCACTGCGGGCTGCCCAGGCGCCCGCCGGGGGAAATCTGTATTTCACGGTACGCCCTTGTGAACGTTTGCACAAAGTCAGGCCTTGGTGAACCAGGGCATAAATCGGCCTGAACGCGGCCTGCACGCCGGGCTACCGGCTGAGCGCAGCCCGCAGGCGCTCCTCGCTGACGTGCCAGAAGTCGTGCTGCACGCCGTCGATGAGCGTGACGGGGATCTGTTCCCAGTACTCCCGCAGATCACTATCTGAGCGGGTGATGTCGCGTTCTTCCCAGGGGACACCGAGGTCGGCGGCGACCCGCGCGATCACCGAACGGGCTTCATCGCACAGGTGGCAGCCGGGCCGGGACAGCAGCGTGATCGCATGGTCGCGGGTCACGAT
>DAIRVB010000128.1:0-9346 GCA_036803065.1 Streptosporangiaceae bacterium | reverse complement strand
CCCCTTCCCTCGTCACTCGTCCCTCGCTCCTCAGTCCAGGCGGCGCCGCGCCCCTCCAGCTCGCTCATGCGCCGGCCCAGCCGTAATGAGTGCGAAGCCGTTCCCGCGCTACGGAAGCGACCTGATTCATCCGCTCGGACTGCACCGCGAGCGCGTGCGCCCCGGCCGCCGTGAGGCGGTACGGCCGGCGGCGGTCTTCGGATTCAAGTGGCTCGATCAGGCCGCGGGACTCCAGTCTCGAGATCACCGCGTACAGGGTGCCGGCGGACAGCCGCACGCCCATGGTGTCCGCCACGTCCTGCGTGATGGCGTACCCGTGCTTCGGCTCGTCGGCCAGGCTGGCCAGCACCAGCAGCGGCGGATCGGCCCAGCGGTCCAGTCGGTCCGTCACGTCACCCTCCTGCTCATCATCGCGCTCCCTCGTTACCTTCCCATGGATCACGGTATAGCGGCTTACGCTATACCGCAAGTCGCTATACCGTCTGGCAGGCTAGCTGTGATGCAAGGCGCCCTCCCGGTCGGTTACCGTCCCTGTGTGGATGTGGCGTCGCTCGGCTTCCAGACCGACCTCATGATCCGGCGGCTGGCTGGGTCAGTCATCGTTGATCGCCGGGAGTACCTGGTGGTGCGGACTCCCGCCAATCCAGGGTTTTGGTGGGGCAACTTCCTGTTGTTCCCGGCCCCGCCCCAGCCCGGCGATGTCGCGGACTGGGTGGCCGCATTCACGGCGGAGTTTCCGGGCGCCGGCCACCTGGCCTTCGGCGTCGATGGAACTCGCGGAGAGCACGGGGACCCGGCCGAAGCCGCCGGCTTCGGCCTGGCCGCCCAGGTAAGCACCGCACTGACGGCGCTGCGGCTGAGGGAGCCAGCCCGGCCGGGCACCGATGCGGTGTTCCGTCCCCTAGCCAGCGACGACGACTGGGCGCAGGCCGCCGAGCTGGGCTTGGCCTGCGACGATCACCGTGATGATCCTGACCACCGGCTCTTCGCGGAGCGCAGGCTCCGCGAAGCCCGCGAGCTGTGCTGCCGCGGCTGCGGCGCATGGTTCGGGGCTTTCGTCGGCGGACGGATGCGATCTGGATGCGGGATCTTCGTCGGCGCGGCTGGCGTCCTGCGGTTCCAAAGCGTCGAGACCGATCCCCGGTACCGCCGCCGCGGGCTGGCCCGCCGGCTCGTCTACGAAGCGGGCAGCTACGGGCTCACCGCGCTCCGTGGCGGGACCCTCGTCATCGTCGCCGATCCCGGCGACGTTGCCATCCGGATCTACCGGTCGCTGGGCTTCGCCGATGCTGAACGTCAAGTGCAACTCCTGCGAGAGCCCCCGCCAGGGGAGGGGCCGCCCACTTAGCAGGCCAGGCTCACCGCGGTGTTCTCTCTGCTGGAGGCGTCCCGGTCCGGCTCAGCGGGCGCAGCCGGACCGCTGGACACCGCTTCCGGCTTCAATGCGGTGATCACCGGCGGCACGTGGGCCCTGCTGCTGGCCGGAGTCCTGGGGGTGACTGTCTCCAGCGGCGAGTTCCGTCATTCCACCGCCACTTTGACCTATCTCGCCTCGCTCCGCCGGGACCGGGTGCTGGTGGCCCAGGCTGTCGCCGCCGGGATCGGCGCCGTGTTCGGCCTGGTCGGATACGTGATCGCGGCCGGTGCCGGCCTGGCGTTCGTGGCCTCCCGCGGCTACCACGTGCCGGTCGGCGACGCCACGATGGCCCGCTACGCGGTCGGCCATGCCGTCGGCGCGGCTCTGCTGGCCGCGATCGGGGCCGGCCTGGGCTCGCTCATCCGGTCCCAGCTGGCCGCCGTCACCGGCGTCTTCGTCTGGGCGATCGTGCTCGAGTCGCTGGTGGGGAACCTGTTCAAGCCCGTCCAGCCTTAACTGCCCTATACGACGGCGACGACCCTGGCGGGAGCACGGCTCGTTGGCGCGGCCTTCGGCCCCGCCAACGGCGCGTCCACCTGCGCGGTCCCGCTCCCGTTCGCGGCCGCGACGGCGCTGCTCGCGGCTGTGGCTATCCTGATCGCGGTGGCGGCCGCCCGGACGACCGTGGCGCGAGATGTCACCTGATCGCGATGTCACCTAATCAGGAGGCGGCTGTGGCGCCCGGCGGGCACGTCATCGAGAACCCGCTCAGCGGGGAGCAGATCACGATCCGCGCGACGGCCGCGGAGACCGGGGGCAACGCACTCGAGTGGGAGCTCGTGCTGGCCCCTGGCGGCCGGGTGCCGAGCAGCCACGCCCATCCCGAGCAGGAGGAGTCATTCACCGTGCTCGCGGGGCGGATGAGGTTCAGGGTGGGGGGCCGGCGGGTGACCGCGGGCCCTGGCGACACGGTGCGGGTCCCGCCCGGCACGGTGCATCATTTCGCCAACGCCGGAAGCCAGCCCGCCCGGGTCGCGGTGCAGACCAGGCCCGCGCTGAACATGCAGGAGCTACTGGAAACCGCCGCGGTGCTGGCCCAGGAGCAGTACGCGGCGGCCCGCAGGCTGCCCAGCCCGCTCGACCTGGCCCTGTTCATGCGCGACTTCGAGCGGGAGGTGCGGGCTCCGTATCTGCCGCCCGCGCTGGTCCGCGCCGTCACCCGCCCTCTCTCCTGGCTGGCCAGGCGGCGTGGGCTCGACGCGCGCTACCGGCGCTTGCGGGAACCCGCTGCGGGCCGGGTCGGCTCCTGACCGCCAGCCGTCGCGCGAAGGACACCGTCCGATGAACGCGGTCGAGGTCGCTCACCTGGTTAAGCGCTACCGGGCAGGGCGGCGCAACGCCGTGGACGACATCAGCTTCGACGTCCCGGAGGGCCAGCTTTTCTGCCTGCTCGGGCCGAACGGCGCGGGAAAGACGACCACGATCTCCATCCTCACCACGACCCTCGCGCCGACCTCGGGCCGGGTCCGCATCGCCGGCCGGGACCTGGCGATGGAGCAGGCGGGGGTCCGCAGGGAGCTCGGCGTCGTTTTCCAGCAGCCCTCGCTCGACCTCAATCTCACGGCCGAGGAGAACATCAGGTTGCACGCCGTGCTCTACGGGCTCTACCCCTGGCGCCCCCGGTACCGCCTGATGCCGGCCGGCTACCGCAGCCAGGTGCAGGAGGTGGCTGGCGTCCTTGATCTCTCCGACATCCTGGGACAGCGTGCGCGCGCCCTGTCCGGGGGACTGCGGCGGAGGCTGGAGATCGTCCGGGCGCTCATGCACCGGCCCCGCGTGCTTTTCCTCGATGAGCCAACCGCGGGCCTCGACCCGGAGAGCAGGCGCAGCCTGTGGGCCTACCTTCGGCAGGCCAGGGCGGCCTTGGGGACAACGGTGTTCCTGACAACGCACTACCTGGAGGAGGCGGAGGCAGCCGACGCGGTGTGCGTCCTGGCCAAGGGCCGGATCATCGAACGCGGTAGCCCGGCCGAGGTCAAGGCGCGCCAGCTGAGCCCGGAGCTCGTGCTGGACGCCAGGGACCGGGACGGTCTGCGCCGCGAGCTCGACGCGCTCGGCCTGCGGGTCACCGGGACCGGCCAGGGTGGCGAGGCCGGCCCGCTGCGGGTGCCGCTGAACGGGCGCAGCGCCCAGGGCATCATCGCCGCGATAGGCGCCGAGCTGACCCGGTTCCAGATCGCCGAGCCGACGCTGGAGGACGCCTACCTGCTGCTGCTTGAGCGGGCCGGGCCATGAACGACCGGGCCACGAGCGATAGGGCCATGAGCGCGCATCCAGGCACTGGATCTGCTCCGGCGCTGACCGGCCTGGCGCACGAGCTGTCCGGGATCGCGATCATCGCCCAGCGCGACGTGATCAAGCTCCTGCGCGACCGGCCCAGGCTGGCGGTCAACCTGGCGTTCCCCATCCTGCTCATCGGCGGTCTGGGCAGCATCCTGCAGCCCACCGTGGGGCGGGTCACTGGCCTGAACGCGGTGACGCTCGCGTTCACCGGGGTCCTCGCGGCCAGCCTGTTCCAGTCCGCGGCCGCGGGCATGATCTCGATCGTCGAGGACCGGGAGACCGACTTCTCCCGTGAGCTGTTCGTGACCCCGGTCGCCCGGCTGACCCTGGTCACCGGGAAGGTGGCCGGGGAGACCCTGGTCGCGTTCTGCCAGGGGATCTTCATCGTCGTGTTCGCGGTGGCGTTCGGCGTCCGGATGTCGCCGGGGCAGCTCGCCGCGCTGCTTGCGCCGTGCCTGGCCTGCTGCCTGCTGGGCGGTGCGTTCGGGCTCGCCACGATCGCCGCACTGCCGAACCAGCGCTCGGCGATGCAGATCTTCCAGTTCCTGATCATCCCGCAGTACGTCCTCGGCGGTGTCCTGGTGCCGCTGCGCGGGACGGCGTCGTACCTGAGCGTGCTGGCGCACCTGATGCCGATGCGCTATGTGGTCGAGCTGACCCGTGCCGCGTTCTACGCGGGGACGCCGGGCTACCGCCAGGTTGTGTCTGGCAGCCCGCTGCTCGACACGGTGGTGACCGGGACGCTGTTCGCCATCCTCATGATCGCAGGGGCGGCGGTGTTCGGCTACCGGGAGCGAACCCGCTGAGCTGTGCGGGCCCGGCCCGTGCCCGCGGGCCGGGCCCGCTGAGCCGTGACCATTGTTCAGCCGCTCTCCAGGACGCGTGCGAAGGCGCGCAGGTAGCGAGGGTCGCCCTGCCGCTCGCGCAGCAGCCAGTATTCGGCCCCCCAGAACAAGTACCCGTCCATGACGAATCCGCTTTGGTTACTCCAACGCATGCACTGGCTGTAGTTCCCGATCAGATCCTCGGGACGGCAGCTGTACATGGCCCGGCCAGCCGGGCTGGGCGGGGTGGTGACCGCCTCCCACGGTTCAGCCTGTACCTCGGCGATCATCAGCCGCCGCCCGTCCTTGGCGGCCCAGTCGAGCAGCCGCTCTCGCCGCTGCTGCTGCCAGCGGGCCCTGCTGCCGTCGAGGTACAGGGTTAGCGGCCCGGCGGCGGCCAGCGCGTGGCGGGGGTAGAAGTCGATGCCGACGATGTCGGCCAGGCGCTGCGCTACCGAGAGAGAGTCACCCTGATCCCTGGTGCGCCACCATTGCTGCACCCGGACCGGCGTGGAGGTCGGCAGGAAGCCGTTCATCATGACCGGCCTGCCCGGGTCCGCGGCGCGTACCGCCTCGACCTCCGCGCGGACGAACGCCTCGGACAGGCGCCAGGAGTGCTCCATGCCGAGCGGGTCGACTGCCTCGTGCTCGACCTGCCAGGCAGTGATCGCGTCCCGGTCCCGGTATCGCTCCACCACGCGGGTGACGAACGCGGTTCCGGCCTCCAGCAGCCGCCGGTGCTCATCGGGCCTGACCAGGGCTCCTTCACGCAGTGGCCGGTCCAGGTGGTGTGGCGGCACGAAGAACTCCGGGTAGCCGAACGCCTTCACCGGGCCGACGCACATGATGACCCGCTTGCCCGCCCGCTCGGCGGCGTCGAGCTGGCGATCGAGTTCTTCGGGCTGGAAGCTGCCGGGCTCGGGTTCCAGCCGGTTCCAGTAGGCACCGAGCCGGATCAGCTGGAACGGGTACGCCAGGAGCGCCCGCAGGGCGGCCTCAGGATCCAGCCCGAGCGCTGCCGCCTGCAGCGGCCGGAAGCTGATACCGATCTGCGCCGCGCCGCGCGGCTCCACCGGCATCTCGCGCCAGCGGTCGGTCAGTGGGCGTGCAGCCCGCATCAGCCGCAGCTCGGTCAGGACGGGCAGGAGCAGGGTCGCCGCCGCCGCTGCCGCAGTCTTGGTTCCTGGCATGGGTCCATCATGCTGGCTGGCGGGATGCGCGTCGTCCGCCTGACGGCTACGGCCGGCTGCGCCCTCAGCCGACGCGGACGGCCGTCACCCCGGCGGCCAGATGACGGATGCACGCCCCCAGCAGGGCGTCCACGACATGGGAACGGCCCATGGCAGCCGGTCAACTGATCATCGAGGTGCGTTCGATGGTGCCAGGCTTCGAGGGCGTACCATCGTCCGGTGATTTTGCGGTGCACGAATAAGCTTCTCGCCGTCATCGGGCCGGCGCTCGCCCCGAAACCAGCGCCAGCGCCTGATGCGGAGGACTGGTACGCGAATCTGTTGTGGTTTGATCGGCGCAAGTGCCTGCTGCTGACCCACTCGGCCACACTTTTCTCGATCTTCGAGGCTAATGTGAGCGCGCTGGGCCTGCGTGCGGCGGGCCCGTTGGTCACCCGCCTCATCGAGCGAGAGCTTGCCAGCGAGGGATTTCCGTCCGCCGTATTCGCCGGGCTGGAGCCGCAGGATCTGATCCTCGCCAAGACGGCTGACCGCAGCGTCCTGGGATGCATGAACGACATGGCCTTCCGGTGCCAGAACGCGATCGCCGGGTCTGGCGGCCTGATGCGCACTGACCTCGTCGCGCTCAACCGGTCGCTTCGGCGCAACATCAACAGTGCCCGCGACTACCAGCCCCCGATCGAGCTGACCGCCCGTCGTCTCAAGGGGCACCTGGGCCGGTGACACGCCCTGCGCTAGGGCGTGACGGGTCTCGGGTACGGCCCTAGACCGTTCGGCGGGGTACCGGGTCGCTGGTCTGAGGACTGGTGCCTGCTCTGCCACATTCGGGCGGCGAGCGGATGGTCTGATGGTGTTCGATGGCCGTCATGACGATGGCTGGGTTGTTCGGCGAGGCGGATCTGCGGCGGGTGGCGGGGGAGAGGTCGTTTGGCCGTGGTCTGGGTTATCTGGACGCGGTGGGCGATCTGGAGACCGGCGTGGACCAGGTCACGGCGACGGTCTACGGGACGGATGCCTACGAGGTCGTGCTGGATCTGGACGATGGCGGTGTCACGGGTGAGTGCTCGTGTCCGCACGGCCAGGAGGGTTTCTTTTGCAAGCACCTGGTCGCGGTCGGGCTGACCGTGCTTGGCCAGGCTGGTGACGTTCCGGCCCAGCGGGTGGCTGCCGCCGCGAAGGCCCGGTCGCTGGAATCGTGGCTTGAGGGGTTGTCCCGTGATGACCTGCTCGCGCTGGTGCGCGAGCAGGTCCGCGAGGACCGGGGCCTGCGTCGGCGCCTGGAGCTACGGGCTGCTGCTGCTGGGCCGGACCTGAGCGATGTCCGGGCTCGGGTTCGTGAACTGCTCGACGTCCGCGGCTTCTCTCGGTACGGGGCCATCGAGTACGCGGACGCCCGGGCATACTCCTCCCAGGTCGACGAGGTGCTCCCGGTGATCGACGGGCTGATCGACGGTGGACAGGCGGCCGAGGCGGCGGACATTGCCGGGCAGGCGCTGTCCGCGGTGCTGGAGGCGCTGGAACAGGCCGACGACTCCGACGGGTACATCGGTGGCAGCGCGCAGGCGCTCGCCGATGCGCATGCCCGTGCCTGCGCTGCCGCGCCGGTGGATCCTGTCGGGCTGGCCGCGTGGCTGGCCGGGTTCGCCCTCGGTGACGGGCAGATGCTCGGCGATTTCGACGCCGGTGCCTACCATGATGCGCTCGGCGAATCCGGGAAGGCCGAGTACCGTCGGCTGATCACCCAGGCGTGGCGGGCGAACCCCTCCGGGTGGCACGAGAAGTACCTGATGCAGGGGCTGCTGCGCACCGACGGGGACGTGGACGCGCTCGTCGCCATGTACGCGGCCGAACTGCTGCCGAGCGGTTACACGCACCTGATGATCGCCCAGGAACTCGACCAGGCCGGCCGGGCCGGCGAAGCCCTGGAGTGGGCCGAGCGTGGCCTGCGCGAGGCCGCCGGGAGCGTGGACACCCGGCTGGTGGACTACCTGGCGGCTCGGTACGAGGACGCTGGGGCGTTCGGCGAGGCATTGGCCGCACGGCAGAGCGCGTTCGACACCGGCCGTACGCTGGCCAACTATCGCGCCCTGCGGGACGCCGCGCGCAAAGCCGGGCAATGGGAGGCGGTGCGCGAGCGTGCCTTGGGGCTGCTGCAAAGCGATGCCACCGCCTCCACCGCGCACAGCCGCGCCGGTTTCGGCTGGAGCGAGGGCCCGGTGTGGATCAGCGCGCTGATCGACGATGGTGACGTCGGGGCGGCGTGGGACGCGGCAGCCGGTGTCGCCAGCGAACGTCAATGGCTCACCCTCGCCGATCTGCTCAGCACTGACCGGCCAGCCGACGCGCTGCCCATCTACCTGCGCGCGATCGAGCCGCTGCGGTCCCAGACCGGCGACCCGGCCTACCAGCAAGTCGCCGCTCTGCTCACCAAAATTCGGGACTGCCACCAGCGACTAGGCACATCTCCGCAGTTCGCCGTATTCCTGGCGGCACTGCGCGCCGATCAGAAACGCAAACGCAACCTGATCAAGCTCCTCGACCAGCGCGGACTGTGACCCGGTGTTTTCTATAGCCTTTGAGCGGTTACGCCACGTGATGGGAAGGTTCTGTCATGCCAGGTTCCGCGCGGGAATAAGGATGTGCCATGGGTTGGCGGGCCAGTCCGACCTCGCGAATGATCTGGAGCACGGTGGAGTCCAGTGAGCTGGCTGCGGGGATGACTTGCTCGATTCCGCTGGGAAGCAGGTCAAGCTCTCGGTACCAGCCGCTCATCTCATCTCGCCCGAACTCGGTGGCCTGCGGCCGGCCCGCGTGGCGCCGCATGGTTTCGTCGAATGGCACGTCAAAGTAGTAAAAGCGGGATATGCCCAGGTGGTCGTGGTGCAGGGCGCCGAGCATCGCCCCGTAGGTCGTGGCGCGGAGAATTCCGTCGATGATCACGTGGAAGCCGTGGCCGAGTGCGTAGCGGGCTACCGTGTCGATGAGGCCGATATTCGCCCCGCCCGGGACATCACGCTCGCGCAGCACGACCCGGCGAAGGTTGTCCTGGCCGACCAGGGCGATGCCACGGCCGTGCCAGGCGCGTACTTCCGCCGCCACAGAACTCTTGCCCGACCCGGAGTTGCCGCGCAGGACGATCAGGCGCGTCGATTCGCCGCCAACCTTCACCCGGCCCACGCTAGCGGCGGCAGGCGCGGCCACCCAGGCGGCGCGCTGCGGCCACCCCGGGCTTCGCCAGGCACCGGGCCCTTCACCCGCATGTCATTGAGCACAGCTGGTTCGGGCGCTCCGGCCAGGGCTACCGTTTTCGACCACGCGTTCGTCACCACGCGACACAGCGCCCAGGTCCGCAGTTGCGCCTATCTCCACGCCCCCAGGGAGCAGGGCCCCACCTGACAGCTACGGTCGGCTAGTCCCTCAGCCGACGCTGCCCGCCCCTCGGGCATGGCGCAGCTCAGGCCGGATAAAGCTCCAGTTCCGGGGTGTAGTGGCCGGCCAGGGCGGCCACATTCATCGAGACGCGGCGGGCCAGGGCCCGCTGGCCTGCCGCCCACTGCGCGGGCTCGCCACGCCACGCGGCCAGCGCGGGGTCCACGAGCGCGCGCTGGCCGCGTGGCGTGGCGAGCCCGCGC